>JAFMQP010000384.1 GCA_017354575.1 Acidothermales bacterium
CCGCGCGCCGTGCGTGGCCGTCGTCGGCGCCGACGTGGACGCGGCGCACCCGCTGACCGGCACCTGGTCCGGCACCGGTAAGGCGGTGCTCGCGGGGCTGCGGCTGTCCTGACGAACTTTCCGACCTCGCGGGTGTTCATGGACGAGCTCACGACCCGCTGCATCCGGCCGTGGCGGCCGTGGCTGCGCGCCGACCGGGCATCGCCGTGAGCGAGACGTTGTCCACAGTGTTGCCCACAGCCTGGGGAGAGAATTACATACCAGTAATTCCGCTTCTCGGCCCCGTGCATGAAGCGGCGTCGACGGTGGGGGTCGGTGGTTGTCCACAGCCATACCCACAGGCTGGGGGAAGCTCACACGGATGTGATTACACGCGCCAGGCGACGGCGGCGAACGCGATGACGAGCAGCGTGATCGGGACGGCCAGCTGGACGGCCAGTCGACCTGCCCGAGGTGCGTACGCGTACGCCACCGCCACGAGCAGGCCGGCGACCAGGCCGCCGACGTGGCCTCTCCAGTCGATCCCGACGAAGAGGAAGGTGATCACCAGGTTGATGAGGATGGTGCTGATGATCCAGCCCGTCTGCAGGCCGAGCCGACGGAAGATCACGAACGTCGCGCCGAACAGGCCGAAGATCGCGCCGGACGCGCCGAGCGAGAGCGTCGAGAGGCCGCCCACCGCGACGGACAGGCACGACCCGCAGAGCCCGGAGACGAGGTAGAGCACGGCGTAGCGCCAGTGCCCGAGCACGCGCTCGAGGTGTGGCCCGACGATGAACAGCGCGTACATGTTGACCAGGATGTGCCACCACGCCGTGTGCAGGAACGTGCCGGTGAGCAGCCGGTACCACTGGCCCTCGGCGATGCCCGTGCCGTAGACGAGCAGCTGGTTCGACAGCTGCCGGTCGGCGATCTGGCCGAGGTAGACGAGGACGTTGAGCGCCAGGAACGTCCAGGTCACCCAGGTGTCGCCCGAGACGGCGAGACCGCCGACGACGTTCCGCGGGCTGCGTTGCCGGACACCACGGTTGCCCTCGCGGACGCACTCGACGCACTGCTGTCCCACCGGAGCGCTGCGCATGCAGTCAGGGCAGATCGGCCGGTCGCACCGCGAGCAGCGCAGGTAGGTCTCCCGGTCGGGGTGCCGGTAGCAGGTGGGGACCGTCGTCGGCGGCGGTGCGGCGCTCATGAACGGAGAACGTACGTCAGGCGGGTCGTGTCTCCACGACGACCTTCTCGATCACGACGTCCTCGACGGGGCGGTCGTTTCGGCCCGTGCGGCTGCGGCCGATGGCGTCGACCACGTCGTTGCCACGGGTGACCTCGCCGAAGATCGTGTGCCGCCGGTTCAGGTGCGGCAGCGGCGCCGCAGTCGTGATGAAGAACTGGGAGCCGTTCGTGCCCGGCCCGGCGTTCGCCATCGCGAGCAGGTACGGGCGGTCGAACTGCAGCGCCGGGTGGAACTCGTCCGCGAACTCGTAGCCGGGGCCGCCGGTGCCGGTGCCCAGCGGGTCGCCGCCCTGGATCATGAAGTCGTCGATGACCCGGTGGAAGATGGTGCCGTCGTAGAGCGGGTCGGTGGTCTTCACGCCCGTCCCCGGGTGGGTCCACTCCCTGTTACCCTCGGCCAACTCGACGAAGTTGCGTACGGTCTTGGGCGCACGATCGGGAAACAGCCGAAGCTCGATC
Organism: Acidothermales bacterium; assembly: GCA_017354575.1. GTDB lineage: Bacteria > Actinomycetota > Actinomycetes > Streptosporangiales > WHST01 > WHST01. The sequence goes on from JAFMQP010000384.1 coordinate 1,690, forward strand.
TGGCCCTTGTTCGTGTGCAACGTGGCGTAGAGCGCGTCGGACACGCGGCCCTCCCGGGGTGTGTAAGGATTCTGGTTGCGCCTGCATCCTCGCACGGCCACGGAACGTTGCTCGTCAGCAGGGTTCCGTGGCGGCGTCGGGGGTAGGGGTGCCGGAAAGCGACACCTGCGCTCATGGGAGGTTAGCGGTGGCCCTGATAGGGAGTACGAAGGGCACTAGCGCGAGGAAGGCGACAAAGGTGGCTAAGAAGAACGCCGGCGACGCTATCGACTGGGCGGCGCCGAAGATCAATACCGCGACGAAGGCGGCCCGCGACAAGGCACGCGACGCACGCGGCTGGGCCGCCCCGAAGATCGAGTCCGCGATAGGAACCGTCAACTCCGAGGTTGTGCCGCGGGTTCAGACCGCTATCGACAACGCCGGACCCGCGTTCGACGAGGCGAAGTCTCGTGGGGTGCGGGCCGTCGCGGCGCTGCGCGGGGTGGACATTCCACCGCCGCCGAGGAAGAGGCACCGCGTCCGCAAGACGCTGCTCGTCGTGCTCGGCGTGACGGTGGCGGGCGGCGTCGCGGCGGCGATCTGGTCACGCCGGAACGCGAACGGCTTCGACTACTACTCTCTGCCGGCCGACGACTTCGGGCGTAGCGAGCAGCCGGTGAACGGTGCGGCGCCGCGGGCCAGCGGCAACAGCAGCGCCGCCGACAAGGCGGAGAACGACCCCGGTCAGCCCGCTATCCCGAACACCGACCCGGAGGAGACCGGCAAGCACCGCGCGGACGGCTGACGCCGCCCTCCAGGCCCGCCCCGAACCTCCCGTGCACAAACCGCCGCGGGCGGGCCTGTCACGGCCTGTTGCCTGAACGCGTGCTCCTCCCATGCACCCACCGAAACCGAACCAGCCGGGTTCGCGTGGAAGAAGCGAGGGTGTGGCCGAACATGCGACGTGCC
>JAFMQP010000181.1 GCA_017354575.1 Acidothermales bacterium
GAGCGAAGACCTTGAACCTGGTGCCGGAGTTGCCGTACGCCCACGACGGCGTCTCGATCCGCTGGCGCCGCAACACCTTCTTGGCTTCGTCGACGTTCATCTGTCCCCTTCCAGTCGCGCACCCAATGCGGACATGTCCGGACGCCCGACCAGAGCCCGGAAGCGCGCGTACCTCTCGTCCGTCGCCGCGTCGGGACGCGGCTCGACCACCTGCGGCGGATCGCTCACCCGTACCACCTCGCGCATCTCCGCCAACCCGCACAGCTCGCCGAGCGTACCGAGCTGCACGAGCACATTGCCGAATGCTGTCGCCTCCACCGGCCCGACCCGTACGGGCAGCCCGGTGGCGTCCGCGGTGAGCGTGTTCAGCAACGCGTTGCGCGACCCCCCTCCGACGACGTGCACGCCGGTGACGGGCGCGCTCGTGACCGCGGCGAGGTCGTCGAGGACCATCCGGTACCGCAGCGCAAGGCTCTCGAGTACGCACCGCACGAGGGCACCGGGCGTCTCGGGGATCGGTTGCCCGGTACGGCTCAGGTGGGCGCGCACGCGCGCGGGCATGTCGCCGGGCAGGACGAACTCGTCCACGTCCGGGTCCACCAGGCTCGCGGCCGGCGTCTCCGCCTCGGCCATCCGCGCGAGGGTCGGGTAGTCGTACGCCTGGCCCTCCCGCTCCCACTGGCGCCGGCACTCCTGCAGCAGCCAGAGGCCCATGACGTTGCGCAGCAACCGCGTCGTGCGGTACACGCCGCCCTCGTTCGTGAGGTTGGCGGCGAACGCGGCGTCCGTCACCACGGGTGTCGCACTCTCCACGCCGACGAGCGACCAGGTGCCGCTGGACACGTACGCCGCCGCGGGGTCGGCGAGCGGCACCCCGACGACGGCGCTGGCGGTGTCGTGCGTCCCCGGCGCGACGACGCGAGTGCGGCGGAACGCCGCCGCGTCGGCCGGATCCCCTTGCAGCGCACCGAGATCCGTACCCGCGTCGACGACGTCGGGCAGGTACGCCGTCGGCAGGCCGAGGTCGTCGAGCAGGTCGATGGCCCAGCGGCGGCCGACGACGTCGTACATGCCGCTGGTCGTCGCCATCGTGTGCTCGGCGACGCTCGACCCGCACATCAGATGGTGCAGCAGATCCGGCACGAACAGCATTGTGCATCCTGCGGCCTGCCGCTGCCTGCCCGCGGCGGTACGCGCCTCGGCCAGCTGCTGGTAGACGGTGTTGATCTCCATCAGCTGGATACCCGTGGACCGGTACAGCCGGTCGCGGCCGACGCGCCGCTCCGCTTCCGCGAGCACGCCCCTGATCCGGCCGTCGCGGTACGCGACCGGGTCGTCGATGATCCGGCCACCGGCGTCGAGGAATCCGTAGTCGACACCCCAGCCGGCGACGCCGATCGAGTCGACGACGGCGTCCGTGCGCGCGATCGCTCTCAGGCCGGCCCGGATCTCGCGCCAGATGCCGCCAAGATCCCAGCGAAGCAGCCCCTCAGACTGGCGCGACGCGTTCGCGAACCTGTGCACGACGTCGAGGTCGACGCGTTGCCCGTCGTACCGCGCGAGCACCACCCGCCCGCTCTCCGCGCCGAGGTCGACGGCGACCACGTTCCGCGTCATGCCTTCACCCTGCGGACACGGACGCCCGCGCGCCGCCAGGTCGTGACGAAGCCCCGCGGCACGGCGTCGTCGGTGATCAGCTCGGTGACGGCCTCGGGCCCGGCGAACGGGTGCAGCGCGAACTGGTCGACCTTGGTCGAGTCGAACAGGCCGTACACCTCGCCACACGACGCGACCAGCCGCCGCTTGGTGTTCGTCTCCTCCTCGCTGAGCTCCATCAGGCCCGCTTCGGCGGACAGGCCGCGCAGTCCGAAGAAACCGCGCACCAACCGGCCGCGGCTGGCGAGGACGTCGCCGATGTCGCCGACGATCGACCGCGACGAGTGGCGTACGACGCCGCCGGGCAGCACGACGGTGACCGTGCCGGGTTCGCTCAGCACGGACGCCGCCTCGAGCCCGTTCGTGACGACGACGAGCCCGTGCCGGTCGCGCAGGCACTGGGCCAGGTAGTAGCACGTCGTGCTGCAGTCGAGCGCGATCGCGTCGCCGTCGCGCACGAGCGTTGCGGCCGCGGCGGCGATCGCCTGCTTCTGCGCGGCACGCTGCCGCAACCGGAGTGCGAACGCGCCCTCGTCGGAGCGCTGCGCGACGACGCCGCCGCCGCGTACGCGGTCGAGCAGCCGGCGGCGCTCCAGGCTCACGAGGTCCTTGCGAACGGTCACCGCGGACACCCCGAACCGGTCGACGAGCTCGGTGACGCTCACTCGCCCGTCCAGGTCGAGCAGCTGCAGGATCTCCCGCTGCCGCTCGTGCTCGGCGATGCCCGGCATGCGGAGACCGTAAGCGTTCGAAGCCGAACCGTCAATGATCGAAAGCGGACGGCCGACTCAGCCACGGCAGGAGCGGCACGCCGTCGGGCTCGGCAGCAGACACGTGCGCGACGCCGCGGGTGGCGAGTTCGACCTGCACACGTCGTCCTCAGGTCAGCTGAGCGGGCCGCCTGCGACGTAGATCACCTGGCCGGAAACGAACCCCGCCTGCTCACTGGCGAGGAACGACGCGACATGCGCCACGTCCTCGGGCTGGCCGACGCGGCCAACCGGGATGGACTTGGCACCCGCGGCCTTGAAGTCCTCGAAGGACATGCCCACGCGCTCGGCGGTCGCGGCGGTCATGTCGGTCTCGATGAAGCCCGGCGCGATCGCGTTCGCCGTGATGCCGAACCTGCCGAGCTCGATCGCGAGCGTCTTGGTGAAGCCCTGCAGGCCGGCCTTCGCGGTCGAGTAGTTCGCCTGGCCGCGGTTGCCCAGCGCCGAGCTGCTCGACAGACTGACGATCCGGCCGTACCTCTGCTCGACCATGTGCTCCTGCACCGCGCGGCTCATGAGGAACGCGCCGCGCAGGTGCACGTTCATGACGGCGTCCCAGTCGTCGTCGGACATCTTGAACAGCAGGTTGTCGCGCAGGATGCCGGCGTTGTTCACGAGGACGGTCGGCGGCCCGAGCTCGGCGGTCACCCGGGCGACCGCCTGCGCGACCTCGTCGGCGTCCGACACGTCCACGGGGACGCCGATCGCACGGCCCCTGTCGGCGGCGATGGCCTCGGCGCCCGCGACGCACCCGGCCTCGTTCAGGTCCAGCAGCGCGACGGCCATGCCGTCGTGCGCCAGCCGTCTCGCGATCGCCGCGCCGATCCCGCGCGCCGCGCCGGTCACCACGGCCACTCTCCGCTCAGTCATCCCGCGATCGTATCGCCGGCCGGACTTCACACGGCGCGGCTCGTCTTTACATGGCGCAGCTCGTCCTTACACGGCGCGGCTCGAGATTTCGCCTCACTTGCCCCGGTTCGGATCGCGCGGCGCCATGTGGAGTCGAGCGGCGCCATGTGAAGTGGACCCGGGCGGCGCCATGTGGAGTCGAGCGGCGCCATGTGAAGTGAACCCGGGCGGGGCGAACGGGTATGGTTTCGGGACAAGCACCCGGGATGAGGGAAGCCGGTGAGAGTCCGGCACGGTCGCGCCACTGTGACCGGGGAGCGAACCCGAGAGACGCCACTGGGACGAGATGTCCCGGGAAGGCTCGGGCGAGCGATGATCCGGAAGTCAGGAGACCTGCCCGGGGACGGTGCCGTCGCACCGACGGCAGGAACGGTCGCGCGTCACGACCAGGAAGGTGGCAGCAGATGCGCCCACGCAGGTCCCGTCTCGTCAGGATCCTCGCGATCCTCCCCGCCCTCGCCGTACTCGCCGCGTGCGGTGGCACGTCCGGCAACGGCGCGAGCGGTAGCCCGACCCCGAGCGAGAAGGGCACGTTCCCGGTGACGGTCAAGGCCGCGAACGGGCCCGTGACCCTCAAGCACAGGCCGATGCGCATCGTCTCGTTGTCGCCGACGGCCACCGAGATGCTCTACGCGATCCACGCCGGCGCGCAGGTGAAGGCCGTCGACAGCCTCTCCAACTATCCCGCGAACGCGCCGCACACCACGCTCTCCTCGCTGCACCCCAACGTCGAGGCGATCGCGAAGTACCGACCCGATCTCGTCGTCATCGCGAACGACATCGGGGGGCTGTCGAAGTCGCTCGGCAAGCTGTCCGTCCCGGTCCTGCTGCAGCCTGCCGCGACCAGCCTCGGTGACACGTACGGCCAGCTGCGGCAGCTCGGCCAGGCCACCGGCCACACCGCGGACGCCACGCACGAGGTGACGTCGGTGCAGACGTCGATCCGCAAGATCGTCGCGGACGCGCCGAAACTGAAGAAACCGCTGACCTTCTACCACGAGCTCGACCAGACCCGGTACACCGCCACGTCGAAGACCTTCATCGGCAAGCTGTACGGCATGCTCGGCATGCACGACATCGCGGACGAGGCGAAGGACGCCGGCGGCGGCTACCCGCAGCTGTCCTCCGAGTACATCGTCAAGGCCGACCCCGACGTCATCTTCCTCGCCGACACCAAGTGCTGCGGCCAGACGCCGACGACGGTCGCGAAGCGACCGGGCTGGCGCGACATCGCGGCCGTACGCCAGCACGCCGTCTTCAACCTCGACGACGACGTCGCGTCCCGCTGGGGTCCGCGCGTGGTCGTCCTGCTGCGCACCATCGAACGCGACATGGCCACGCTGCCGCAGGCGAAGGGCGGCGGGTGAGCCGACAGCGACCGCGGCCGTGGCTGATGCCGGTGACGATCGCCGTGCTCGCCGCGGCGATGCTGCTCGCCCTCGCCGTCGGCCCGGCGGGGCTGCCACTCGGTGCGGTGCTCACGACCATCGTGCGCGTCGTCCCGTTCGTCCACGTGCACGGCGGGCTCTCTCCGCTCGACGCGGCAATCCTCTGGGAGCTGCGCGCGCCGCGCATCGTGCTCGCCGCGCTCGTCGGCGCCGTCCTCGCGATGGCGGGCGCCGCGTACCAGGGCGTGTTCCACAACGCGCTCGCCGACCCGTACCTGCTCGGCGTCGCCGCGGGCGCCGGGCTCGGCGCGACTCTCGCCGGCGCGTACCTCCCGAACGTCGCGAGCCGGCCGCTCGACCCGATGCCGCTGCTGGCGTTCGCCGGCGCGGTGCTCGCCGTCGCCGGCACGTACGCGCTCGGCCGGTCGGGCGCCAGGAGCCGCGACACGGCGACGCTCGTGCTCGCCGGCGTCGCCGTCGCCGCGTTCTTCACCGCGGCGCAGACCTACGTCCAGCAGCAGCACACCGAGACACTGCGCCAGGTCTACGCGTGGATCCTCGGCGGCCTGGAGACGGCGGAGTGGCGGCAGGTCGTGCTGATCCTGCCGTACGCGGTCGTGAGCGGCGTCGTGCTGTTGCTGCACCGCCGGTTGCTCGACGTGCTGAGCGTCGGCGACGAGGAGGCCGAGGCGCTCGGCGTCAGCGCGACGCGGGTGCGGCTCGTCGTGGTCGCCGCGGCGACGCTGGCGACGGCGGCCGCGGTCGCGGTCAGCGGCCTGATCGGGTTCGTGGGCATCATCGTCCCGCACACGGTGCGGTTGCTCGCCGGTCCGAGCTACCGCCGCATCCTGCCGCTGTCGATCGTGGGCGGCGCCGCGTTCCTCGTCCTCGCCGACCTCGTCGCCCGCACCGCGGCGTCGCCCGCCGAGATCCCGCTCGGTGTCATCACCGCGTTCGTCGGCGCGCCGTTCTTCCTCGTCGTACTGCGCCGAGCCAGACGGATTCCGGGATGAGCTTACGTACCAACGCTCTCGCCGTCGCGTACGACGGCAAGCAGGTGCTGCACGGCATGGACTTCCGGGTGGCCGAGGGCGAATGGTGCGGGCTGATCGGGCCGAACGGCGCGGGCAAGAGCACCCTGTTGCGCGCGATCGCGGGACTGGTGCCGTACACCGGCGACGTCGCGGTCGCCGACGCGGCCGTCGCGACGCTCGACCGGCGGCGGCTGTCGCAGCTCGTCGCGTACGTGCCGCAGCGCCCGACGACGCCCGCCGACATGACGGTCACCGAGTACGTGCTGCTGGGGCGGACGCCGTACGTCCCGTACCTCGGCGTCGAGGGCGCGCACGACGTCACCGTCGCGCGGGGCGTGCTCGCGCGGCTGGACCTCGCGGCGTTCGCGCACCGCGGGCTCGGGTCGCTTTCCGGCGGGGAGCTGCAGCGGGTCGTCCTCGGGCGCGCGCTCGCCCAGGAGGCGCCGGTGCTGCTGCTCGACGAGCCGACGTCCGAGCTGGACGTGGGGCACCAGCAGCAGGTGCTCGACCTCGTGGACGAGCTCAGGGTCGAGCGCGGCATCACCGTCGTGAGCGCGATGCACGACCTCACCCTGGCGAGCGAGTACGCGCGCCGGCTGGTGCTGCTGCACGACGGCCGGGCGGTCGCCACGGGGACGCCGGCGGAGGTGCTCACCGAGGCGAACGTGAGCCGGTTCTACGACGCGACGGTGCGCGTGCTGCGCGGCGACGACGGCGCCGTCGTCGTCGTGCCGGTGCGCGCGGAACGCCGGGCGGGAGGAGACGGCTGATGGCGCTCACGTTGCTCACCGGCGGGATGCGCTCCGGCAAGTCGCGGCTCGCCGTCCGGCTCGCGGCGGCGTCGGGCGCCGACGTCGTCGTCCTCGCGACGGCGGAGCCGCGTGACGACGACATGGCCGCGCGGATCACGCGGCACCGCGACGAACGGCCGGACGGCTGGGGCACGGTGGAGGAGCCGGTCGAGCTCACTGAAGCACTGGCCGCGACGCCCGCCGACACGACGGTGGTCGTCGACTGCCTCACCCTCTGGGTCTCGAACCTGGTCGACCGCGGGCACGACGACGGCGAGATCCTCGACCGCGCGATCCGGGCCGCACGCCTCGCCGCCGGACGCGAAGGGACGACCGTCGTCGTCACCAACGAGGTGGGCGGCGGCGTGATCCCGGTGAACCCGCTCGCCCGCCGGTACGCCGACCTGCTCGGCCGGGTGAACGCCGCCTGGGCCGAGCCTGCGCACCGCGCGTACCTCGTCGTCGCGGGCCGGGTGCTGCCGCTGCAACCCGCCGGCACGGTGGAGCCGTGAGGGGCCTGCGGGACGCGGTCGCGTTCCTCACCCGGGTGCCCGGCGGCGCGGCGCGGCCGGACCTCGCCCGCTCGGTGCCGTGGTTCCCCGTCGTGGGTCTCGCGATCGGGGCGGCGGTCGGCGGGGTGTACGTGGCGGCCGCCTACGTCCTACCCGCGCTCGTCGCCGCCGGCCTCGCGGTGCTTGCGGGTGTGCTCGCCACGGGTGCGCTGCACGAGGACGCCCTGGCCGACACCGCGGACGCGCTCGGCGCGCGGGGGCCCGCGGACGCGTTGCGCATCATGAAGGACCCGGTGCACGGCACGTACGGGATCGTCGCGCTCGTGCTGAGCCTGCTGCTGCGGACCGGTGCGGTCTCCGGTCTGCACGTGACGGCGTTGGGCGTGCTGCCCGCGGCGCACGCGCTGTCGCGCGGTGCAGCCGTCGTGCTGCTTGGCACGGTGCGTCCCGCGAACTTTGGCGGCCTCGGCGCGTCGTACGCCGCGGCCGTGAGCCGCAGGCGCGCGGCGGTCACCGGCGTCGTGGCCGTGGTGCTCGCGACGGCGGCCGGGGGTCCGTGGACGCTGGCCGGTGTCGCGGCGGTCGCGCTGGTGACGTTCGCCGCCGGACGGTTCGCCCTGCGCCGGTTCGGCGGGCTCACCGGCGACGTCGCCGGCGCCGTCCAGCAGCTGACCGAGCTCGTCATCCTGGTGCCGGCGGCGGCGCTGGTCGCCACCGGCCACACCACCTGGTGGTGACGGATAGGACGCCCGTACCCCGGG
>JAFMQP010000182.1 GCA_017354575.1 Acidothermales bacterium
CCTCGTGCTCATGTCCGTCGAGCTGATGCTGAATGCCGTCAACCTCAACCTGGTGGCGTTCGACGTGTGGCTGCGGGACGCCCTGTTCGGCGGGCAGATGCTGGCGCTGTTCGTCATCGTCGTGGCCGCCGCCGAGGTCGGGCTCGGCCTCGCGATCGTCCTGCTCGTCTACCGCGCGCGCGGGGCCATCGGCGTCGACCAGGTCCGCGGCCTCGGCGAGGTGGTCACCGTGGCTGCGGACGGGGCTGGGGACCCCCGTCGTGGTGACGGCGACAATGGGGGACCCCGGACGGTGCCAGGGCCACAACAGGGGTCCCCGGCCGCTGGGGGGTCACGGTGACGGGGCTCGCCAGCGCGGTCGTCGCGCTGCCGTTGCTCGCCGCGCTGGTGGGCTGGGTGCCGCGGCTGAGCCGGCCGCTCAGCGCGCTCACCGCAGTCGTCGGCACCGGCGTGGCGACGGCGCTCGCGATACCAGTGTGGGTCATCGCAGTCGTGGTGCCGACCACCGCGCACGAGTCCGGTGTCGTGCTGACGCCGACGGGCGCGCTCGACGTGTTCCTCGGCGTGCGCGTCGACGGGCTCTCGGCGACCGTCGCCGTGCTGGTGTGCTTCGTCGCGCTCGCCGTGCAGGTCTACTCCGTCGGCCACCTGCGGCGGGAGGCGTCAGAACGGTACCGCACGTACGCCGGGTTCATCTCGCTGTTCACGGCGGCGATGCTGCTCGTCGTGTTCTCCGCCGACCTGATCGTGCTGCTGGTCGGCTGGGAGGTCATGGGCATCTGCTCGTACGTGCTGATCGGCCACTACTGGGAGCGCCCGGACTACTCCCGTGCCGGCGTGAAGGCGTTCCTCGTCACGAAGCTCGGCGACGTGCCGTTCCTGTTCGGCATCTTCGCGCTCGGCATGGGCGCGCACTCGTTCCGCGTCCAGGCCGTGCTGGACGCCGTTCCCCGGATGCCGCACGGCACGCTGTACGCCGGCACCCTGCTCCTGCTCTTCGGCGTGATCGGCAAGAGCGCGCAGTTCCCGCTGCACGTCTGGCTGCCGGACGCCATGGCCGGCCCCTCACCGGTGAGCGCGCTCATCCACGCGGCGACGATGGTCGCCGCGGGTGCGTACCTCGTGGCCCGGCTGTACCCCGCGTTCCTGGCCTCTCCGCCGGCACTGGCCGCGCTCGCCGTCGTCGCGGCGGTCACGATGCTCGGCTCCGCGTGCGCCGCGCTCGCGCAGGACGACCTGAAGCGGCTGCTGGCGTACTCGACGATCAGCCAGCTGGGGTACATGCAGGCCGCGCTCGCCACCGGCGGCTACACCGCCGGCGTCACGCACCTGCTCGCCCACGGCGCCTTCAAGGCGCTGCTGTTCCTCGCGGCCGGCGTCGTCATCGCGCGGCTCGGCACCAACCTGATGCCGCGCATGGGCGGGCTGCGGACGGCGATGCCGGTGACGTTCGCGACGATGACCGTCGGCTACAGCGCGCTCGTCGGGCTCCCGCCGACGTCCGGCTTCTTCAGCAAGGACGCCGTCCTCGACCAGGTGTGGAACCAGGCGATGTCCGGTCGCCCGGTGGTGCCGCACGCGGTGGCGATCTGCGTGCTGGCGTCCGCTCTGCTCACCGTCCTGGTGACGGCCGCGTACGCCACCCGCGCGCTGCTGCTGACCTTCTTCGGGTACCGCAACGCCGAGGGGGTGACGCCGTCCGACGCGGGGCTCGGGATGAGCGGGCCGCTGATCGCGCTCGCCGTGCCGTCGCTGCTGCTCGGGTTTCTCGGGTTGTACAGGGGCTGGCTGCCCTCCTGGGTGGGAAGCGCCGGTGTCGGACAGCCGGGGCCGCAGCTGCCGTACCTCGTCGTCGGGCTGTTGTCGTTCGTCCTCCTCGTCCTCGGCGCCGCGACCGTCGCGCTGGTCTGGAACGCCGACCCGAGCCGCGACCCCGTCCGGGTGCTCGGCCCGGTACGCCGGGCGTTCGCGGGCGGCTTCGGCGTCGACGCCCTGTACGAGCGGGTGTTCGTGCGCGGCACGGCCGCCGTCGCACGTGGCGTCGTGCGCGTCGACGCAGAGGGCATCGACGCGACCGCCGTCGACTCGGGGCGGCTGGCGCAGGCATTCGGTGCAGTGGCGCGACGGACCCAGACCGGGAACGCGCAGTGGTACGTGACGGGCGTTCTGTTCGGTGCCGTCGCGATCGCCGCGTTGGTGGTCGTGCTGTCCTGATATCTCCCGCGGAGCCCGCACCTGTGCGTGACGTTCGGGTTCACCATCCGTACGTCTACGCACATTGCCTGCGCGTGGGTCCCGGATGCGCGTAGCTTTCCGCCATTCACGGTGCCGGGGACCCCTCAGGAGGATCGATGCGCTTCGTTTCGGTGCTGGCGCTCGCGTGTGCGGCGGCGACGGCTCTGGCGTTGCCGGGCGCCGCGGCCGCCGGGCCGGCCCGGCCGTCGGGCGGCCACCACATGACGGTCCGGGCCGAGAAGCCGGCGCAGTCGCAGCTGCCGAAGCCGCGGTCGGAGGCACGACCCGCGATCGTCCCGACCGCGACGTGCGACCCGAACGACACGACCGGCCCGGCCGTCGTCTCGGCGACGGTCGCGCCGGCGTCCGTCGTGGTCGACGTGAACGACAGCAGCGAGTCGTTCGTCTACACGGCCGTCGTCTCCGACCCGTGCAGCGTCGGCAACGTCGTCGTCGACGCCGAGCGCGTCTCCGGCGACGACTCCGTGCAGTTCCACCTGTTCTTCGAGAACTACGACGACAACGGCGACGAGGTCTGGGCCGCGGAGGTCGGCATCGACCCCGGTTACCTGTGGAACTACGACGCCGGCACCTGGTCCTCCGCCGTCGACGCCAGCGACAAGCTCAACAACCACGCGACCGAGGCCGGCCCCGTCTACTACCTGAAGCGCAAGGCGAAGGTCACCAACGACGCCGCCCCCGAGCCGGTGAGCAGGGGCGCGGCCATCACCGTCACCGGCACGCTCACCCGGGCGAACTGGGACGACTGGAAGTACCACGGCTACGCGACCCAACCGGTCGACCTGGAGTTCCGGACGGCGTCGGGGACGTACCAGTCGGTCAAGAGGATCACGACCAGCACGACCGGCGCGTTGAAGACGACCGTGACGGCGACCGTGGACGGCTGTTTCCGGTTCCGCTACAAGGGCGGCACGACGACCCCCGCGGTGGCGGGAGTGGGCGACTGCGTCGACGTGCGCTAGGTCGCCGCCTCGGCCTCCCCGGGGCCGGAGACCGGTAAGGTCACCCTGTCGACCGCACGGTAGGGGTGGGGCATGAGCGCGCTGACGGGCCTGCTCCTGCTCCTGCCCGCGGCCGGGGCGGTGGTCGGCTGCCTGGCGCCGCGCACGGCGGCGGTGCGCGTCGGCCTCCTCGCCGCGCTGCTCACCGTGCTGGACGCCGCCGTCATGCTGGCGGTGTTCGGCTACGGCGCGTCCGGCGTCCCGCAGCTCGAGCTCGACTGGCCGTGGGTGCCGTCGATCGGGCTGCGCTTCCACCTCGGCGTCGACGGGATCTCGCTGCCGCTCGTCGTCCTCACCACGGTGCTGGTCGCGCTCTGCATCGTCGCGCTGCGGCGGTACGTCCCCGACCCCGGCCACGAGCGCGCCCTCGTCGTGCTGGTGCTGGTGCTCGAGATCGGCATGCTGGGCACCTTCCTCGCGCTCGACGTGATCGTGTTCTTCGTGTCCTTCGAGACCGTCCTGCTGCCGATGTACGCGGTCGTCGCGATCTGGGGTGGTCCGGGGCGACGCGCGGCGGCGAACAAGTTCCTGCTCTACACGCAGCTCGGCTCCGTGGTGATGCTCGTCGGCCTGCTCGCGGCGGCGTCGTACGCGGGCTCGTTCTCGATCCAGCAGATCGTCGACCACTCGGGTCACGGCATGAGCCACACCGTGCAGGTGCTGGTGTTCCTCGCCATCGCAGGCGGCCTCGCGGTGAAGGTGCCGATGTGGCCGCTGCACAGCTGGCTGCCGGACGCGCACACGGAGGCGCCGACCGTCGGCTCGGTACTGCTCGCGGGCGTGTTGCTGAAGATGGGGACGTACGGCATCGTGCGCATCGCGCTGCCCGCGGCGCCCGAGGGCGCACACGCACTCGCGCCGTTCCTCGGCGCGTACGCCGTCGTCGGGATCGTCTACGCCGCACTCGCCTGCCTCGCGCAGCGGGACCTCAAGCGGCTGATCGCGTTCTCGTCCGTCGGGCACATGGGGTTCGTGCTGCTCGGCATCGCGACGCTCACCCCCGTGGGGGTCAACGCCGCGCTGTTCGGCAACATCGCCCACGGCGTCATCACGGGGCTGCTGTTCTTCCTCGCCGGTGCCGTCAAGGAGCGGTACGGCACGACGGACTTCGCCGTCCTCGGTCCCGGCATGCGTGCGAAGATCCCGCACCTGGCCGGATTCCTTGCGGTGGCGTCGATCGCGAGCCTCGGTCTTCCCGGGTTCGCGGGGTTCTGGGCCGAGTTGCTCGCATTGCTCGGCGCGTGGCGACCGGCGGACGGACTGCCGCGCACCGCGTACCTCGTCTACCTGGCGGTGGCCGGTGTCGGCAGCGTGCTGACCGCTGCGTACTTCCTCGCGATGCTCCACCGTGTCGCCCACGGGGAGGTGGCGGCGCGCTGGCGGGCGGTGGCACTGCCCGGCGTGAGCGCGGTGGAGCTCGCCACCTGGCTGCCGCTGGTCGCCGCGATGGTGCTCGCCGGCGTCTGGCCGCGTACCCTGCTCGGCCTCACCGAGGCCGCGGTGCAACGCCTGCTGGGCGGTGGCTGACGTGCCGGGCCGGCCGGGCGGTGGGTGGCGGCCATGACCGTGCAGCTCTCCGGGGTCGCCGTGCCGCTGCTGCTCGCGGGCACCGCCGTCGTCGTGCTGCTGCTCGACGCGTTCCTCCCCGCCCGCGCCAAGCCGGCGGTGCTGTGGGTGGGCGTGGTCGCGCTCGGCGCGGCGTTCGCGGGGACGCTGCCCGCGCTGCGGAGCGGCGCGCAGGCGTTCTGCCGTACGACGGGGCCGCCTGCCTGTGCGTACGACCTCGCGCCGTACGGCGCCATGCTGCACCTGGTGATGATCGCGGGCGCGGCCGTCGTGCTGCTGCTTTCGGTGCGGGCGGTCGGCGAGCAGCACCTCCCGCCCGGCGAGTACGTGTTCCTGCTGCTGTGCTCGGTCACGGGCGCGCTCGTCCTCGCCGCCGCGGGTGAGCTCGCCACCCTCGTCGTCGGCCTGGAGACGGTGTCGCTTCCCGTGTTCGGGCTCGTCGCGCTGCGCCGCGGGGGTGGGCTCGGCAGCGAGGCCGCGCTGAAGTTCTTCCTCGTCTCGGTCGCGTCCACGGCGTTGCTGCTGTTCGGTGCCAGCTGGGTGTACGCCGCCCGCGGGTCGCTGTGGCTCGTCGACCTGGCCAAGGACGTCGGCGTCCGCCCCGAGCTGCAGCCGGTGCTCGTCGTCGGCGTGGTGCTCGCCGTGGTCGGGTTCGGCTTCAAGGTGGCGGCGGTGCCGTTCCACGCCTGGGTGCCCGACACCTACGCGGGCGCACCGCTGCCCGTGACGGCGTACCTCGCGGTCGTCTCGAAGGTCGCCGGGTTCGCCGGGCTGCTCGTGCTCGTCGGCCGCGGGCTGGTGCCGTACGCCCACAGCTGGGCGCCGGCGCTCGGCGTGATCGCGGCGCTGACCATGACCGTCGGCAACGTCGTGGCACTGCGCCAGCGGGACGCCGTGCGCCTGCTCGCCTGGTCGTCGATCGGGCAGGCGGGCTACGTGATCGCGCCGTTCGTCCGCGGCGGCCGTCCGATCGCGGGCGTCGACCCGCTCGCGGCGCCGGTCTCGTACCTCGTGGCGTACGCCGCCATGACGATGACCGCGTTCGCCGTCGTCGTCGCCATGACCCGTGAGCACGGGTCGACGAGCATCGCGGACTACCACGGCCTGCTCTGGCGGCAGCCGCTCGCGGGAGCCGCGCTGGTGTTCGCGCTCGTCGCGTTGGCCGGGCTGCCGCCGGGGTTGGTGGGCCTGTTCGCGAAGGTCGCGGCGTTCCGCGCCGTGGTCTACGGCGGCGCCGGCTGGCTGGCGACCGTGATGGCCGTCAACGTGGTGGTGGCCCTGTACTACTACGTCTCCTGGGCGGTCCTCGTCGTGCAGCGGCCGGAGGTCGAGCCCGCGCGCCGCCCGGTCACCACCCTGCCCCCGCCGGTCGGCGCCGCCATCCTGGTGAGCGTCGCGGCGGCCGTGCTGCTCTCGGCCCTGCCGCAGCTCCTCTTCGCCGCGCGCGACCTGTTCCCGGTCGCGGCGCCCTGACGCGCGCCGCGCTCAGAGCCAGCCGCGGCGCTTGAACACGAGGTACAGGGTGAGACACACCAACGCCATCAGGCAGATCGCGAACGGATAGCCGAGCGCCCAGTGCAGTTCCGGCATCGATTCGAAGTTCATCCCGTAGATGGTGCCGATGAGCGTCGGCGCGAACAGGATGGCCGCCCAGCCGGAGATCCGCTTGACCTCCTCGTTCTGCACGAAGCTCGCCTCGGACAGCCGCTTCATCTCCTCGTTCTGCGCCTGGCCGACGAGTGTCGCGTTGACGGTGAGGATGTCCTGCAGCATCTGCCGGAACCCGTCCACGCGTTCCACGACGGTCGTGGCGTGGTCGGCGACGTCGCGGAGGTAGCGCTGCAGCTCCTCGTCGATGTTGTACTTGTCGAAGCCGGCGGTGAGCGCGTCGAGGATCCCGATCAGCGGACGGGTGGCGCGCTGGAACTCGATGACCTCGCGGGACAGCTCGTAGATGCGCCGCGAGACGGCGGGGTCGCCGCGGAACACCTCCGTCTCGATCTCGTCGATGTCGTTCTGCAGGCCGGCGACGACGGGCGCGTAGCCGTCGACGACGGCGTCGAGGATCGCGTACAGCACCGCCTCGGTGCCACGCCGCAGCAGGTCCGGCTCGGACTCCATCCGGCGTCGTACGGACGCGAGGTCGGGTGCCTCGCTGTGCCGGACGGTGAGCACGAAGTCGGGCCCGACGAACAGGTGCAGCTCGCCGAAGTCGACCTCCTCGGCGTCGTCCACGTAGCGTGCGGCCCGGAGCACGACGAACAGCGTGTCGCCGTACCGTTCCAGCTTCGGCCGCTGGTGGGCGACGATGGCGTCCTCGACGGAGAGCTTGTGCAGCTCGAACTCGTTCGCCAGCTCGACGATCTGCGCGGACGCCGGCCGGTACAGGCCGATCCAGGCGAGGCTGTTCGGCTCGTTGCGCAGGTGCCGGAACGTCTCGGCGAGCGTCAGCGGCGTCGCGATCCGGCGGCCGTCGACGTAGACGGCGTTGTCGATGATGCTGTTGTCGACGGGCGGCGCGTCGGACGAGCGCGGATCCATCGACTGCTCGGGAGCCACCTCGCGAGGGGTGGCCGACTTGCGCGCGCGGACGGCGCGGCGGCGGAGCGGGCGCAGGGTGGGCAGGCGTCGATCGAGCATCTCGGGACCTCCGGACAGGAGCTACACGCGAATGGCTGCATGGGAGCGGCCGTCGCCGACGCGCAGACGCCTGGTCGGTGGAACACGCGGGTCAGCAGAGCCCGACCCGCCGGGCGTGTGCGTTCGTCAGCGGCCGACGGGTCTGGGAGGTTGGCTAGTCATCGTCAGCCACACCTCCTCTGTCCGCACACGGTTCGGTCCACCGCACAGGGTACCCCACGCGCTCGCTCCGGGCGGTACTGTCGTCCCGATTGCCGCGGCCGGGCGGGGAGGAGGGGACGTGGCGGGCGAATGGAGCATCACCCACTCCGCCGAGATCGAGAAATGGTACGGGAGCCTGAACAACGACGACAGAAG
>JAFMQP010000023.1 GCA_017354575.1 Acidothermales bacterium
CCGGACGCACTCGGCGTCGGGGCCTTTCGCATACTCGGTGCCTACCGGCCGCTGCGCGTGTTGGCGCGTGTCTGCTTGGCGCTCGGCTTGGCCTTGCCGTTGCCGTTGCGGGACTGCAGGGCGGTGGCCTTCTTGCCGCCGGCCTGCGTGTTCGAGCTGCGGGCGGACGACTTCGCCTTGCCAGAGGTCTGTGTCTTGCCCGAGGTCTGTGCCTTGCCGTTGCCGCTGCGCTGTGAGGTGGACGCCCGCGTCCCGGCCTGCTTCTGGGCCGGGGTCTTCGCGGTCTGCTGTGTCCCGGACCGCTGTGGCGCGGCGGGCGCGCGCGACGCCTTGCTCGGTGTGGCCCGACGAGGCTGCTCCTGCCTTTTCGCCGCCGGAGCCTGCTGGAGCGAGCCGAGTTGAGCCTTGAGCGACTGGACCTCCTGGCGCAGCTTGGTGTTCTGGCCCTTGAGCGCGGACATCTGCCGATCCTGGCGCGTGCGTGTCGGCTTCCCCAGTGCCTGCTGGCGAGCCCGCACATCCGTCCATCTCTTCTGCACGTTCTGGCCGCCCTGCCGAGCGGCGTTGACGATGCCCGCCACCATCTTCGACAACGGCATCATCCCCACCAGATCCCGGCCGATCCCGCCCGCGACGCGGGCCACGGCTACGCCGCGCGACTGCCGCACGCCCCGCCACATCCGCCGTCCGAGCGACTCGCGTTGCCTGCCCTGAGGTTTGGCCGCCGCGCGTTCGGGTGCACGCCGCCCGGTTCTCGGGGTACGGGTCTCCTCTCGGCGCCGCCTGCTGGCGCTGATCGTGAAGGTCCTCGCCCCCGTGTCGGTACGACCGGCGGCGAACGTCAACTGGATGCCCATGGCGGCGATCTCCCTGAGTGTGCGGGTCGGGTCTAGAACGCGTAGTTCAACGGATCGAGGTATGCGCAGCCGGAGGTCAGCAGCGCGGGCAGCACCATGGCCAGTCCGCTCGCGACCGACTCCGGTGTCGAGTTCATGTCCTGCTCACCGGGTTCGCCGTCGGCTCCGCGCGCGAGCTCGACACATGCGTCCCACAGTGAGCGGCAGGTCAGCGAGTGAGACCACAGCGCGTACTGCTCCCACGGGATGCCGACGAACATCTCGCCGGTACGGCCGATCTCGTAGGTGCCGGGATCCTCGGCGGAGTTGCCGAGACCCTCCCGGAGCGGGTAGAGCTGCACTCTGCTGAAGAGTGCCTCGAGGTCGGCCCCTGCCGGGTCGAACTCGATCAGCAAGCCTCTCCGCAGCAGTGAGTCGACGACCGGACCGGGCCTGCGCAGGTCCTTTTCGTCGCGCAGGAACTCCTCGAGCACCGGCCTGGTGATCTCCCATCGGGCTCCCCGCTCCGTGTCGAAGGACGCGCCCGTCCATGCCTTCGTCTCGTCGACGGTCAGTTCGACGTAGTCGACGCCGAAGTGAACCGCCCAGTTCCGGTCGGTGCGCTCGTTCTCCGGCACACCGTGGTAGCAGGGCCCGAGGGAAAGCCCGACCGGGATGATCGCAGGCTCGGGGGAGCTGCCGGCCAGCAGCTCGCGGCGCGGCGGGAACGACACGGGCGTATCGATCCGCGGCAGGTCGTACGTGACGAGGTCGAGCCAGGCCGCCTTCGTGCTGATCAGGTACGGCAGGCTCGACGCCACCTGCTCCGCCACCTCCGCCGGCGTCATGTCGAGCGGAGCCTCGCCGGGGCCGAGGTCGTCGTCGGAGGCGACGTCGACGCAGGCGTCCCACAACGACGGCGAGGTGACGGAGTCCATCCACGCCAGGAAGACGTTCGGCGGGACCGCGCAGAAGACCTTCTCCTCGTCGCCGATCAGGTGGAGGTCGGAACGGTCCGGGTCGGTACCCACACCCTCGGCACGCGGATAGAGCCGGTGCACGCCGAAGAACTCCTCGAGTTCGCCCGCGCCCGGTTGGAACTCGGCGAGGAGGCCCGACCCGAGCAACCGGTCCACGACGGGTTTCGGGTCGGGGACCAGACCGACCGGTGCGTGACCGTGCTCGCGGACGAACGCCTCCAGGCACCGGCGGTCGTGCTTCATGTCGAAGTGCGCGTCGGTCTGTTCGAACGCGGCGCGCCATACCGCGTACTCCGTGGCGCTGAGCTCCGTCGGCGTCGCACCCAGGTGCACCTCGTACCGCACCGGCAGCCGGTCGGGTGGCCCGTCCTCGGCGAACGCCGGGCCGAGGTCGAAACCCACCGGCACGATCAGCGTCGGCATCGTCTGCCCTTCCGCTCGTTCAACGGCTCCGTGACTCGGTCAGTGTAGGGGCCGAACGGCGTCCCGGGTTGCGGTTGTCCACAGCACATTCGCCTCGCCGCATGGCAGGATGTTGGACGCTCGTCTGGGGGTGGTCAGTGCCGACGTCGTCGATTCCGGACTACTACGACCTGCTCGGTGTCGCTGCCGACGCCGATGCCACGACCATCAAGCGCGCGTACCGGCGGCTCGCCCGGGTCGTGCATCCGGACACCGGTGGCACGGCAGGGATGTTCCGCCTGCTCACCGTCGCCTACGAGACTCTCGCCGATCCGGCCAGCCGACGGGAGTACGACGGGGAGCGCGACGGTACGGGCGCGGAGGACGCCGACAGCGACGACTACGCGACCTGGTCGACCGCGCCCGAGGAGGAGACCGGTCGGTCGGAGCAACCGCCGTCGGACGAGGACGCGGAATGGGCAGATGCCGACGAAGCGCCGTACACCGACACCGGCCATGCCGACATGTTCGACCCGACGCAGCTGTCCTGGTGGGAGGACGCAAGGACGGACGCGCCTTCGCTCATCACTCCCACCACCGGTCGCTACCTCCAGGTCGTCGGCACCTTGGTGTTCCTCGCGGCGATCGGGTGGCTGGTCGTCAGCAGTGCATGGTCGGTGCGGAACGTCATCGTCGTGCTGGCACTTGTCG
This sequence comes from Acidothermales bacterium, assembly GCA_017354575.1. Lineage (GTDB taxonomy): Bacteria > Actinomycetota > Actinomycetes > Streptosporangiales > WHST01 > WHST01. The sequence continues at coordinate 2,930 of JAFMQP010000023.1, forward strand.
CCCTCGACTTCGCCGCGCAGTGGTACTTCCACCAGTACGCGGCACGTCGATCCGGCACCGCGGTGCTGGCGTCCGGCATCTCCTGGATCGGTTTCTCGCTGTTCCTGCTCGGCTACCTGTACGCCACGGGCGCGTTGCCGTCGCTGTCACCTGTCCCGTTGGTGACGGCCGTCGTCGTCCTGCTGGCGACCGCTGCCCTCGCCCATCGGCGGGGCTTCCGGGCATGGCTCGAAGAGACGGTTCCGATGGAACTCGCGGTCGCGCGCGAGTACGGCGAGCCGGACGTCGCGGACAGCACGGAGGACGACCGGCTGGCGGAGCAGACGGCCGCGGACGCGTTGTCCACCCTCACCGCGCTGCCCGGCGCGCGGGTGTTCCGTGGCGTCCGCGGCATGGTGGCACCCGAGCGCACCTACGTCGCGGTCGTCTGCGGCCGTGCCGTGGCACTGGTCGAGTTCCACCGTTGGCCGTCGGGCCGGTACGCCTGGACGCCGGACGGCCTGTTGACCTGCGACGGCGAGTACCTTCCCGGTGGGGACACCGGGATCCAGGAGGAGGTGGCCGCCTTCGCCGGCCGCCTGGGCCGGAAGGTGGAGGTGCGGGGGTTCGTGCTGATCGCCGCACCGGACGCCGGACCGGTGAACGAGGCCGTCGCTCCCGAGGGCCCCACGGCCGCCGATCCGTTCACGATCGTCGACCGGATCGGCGACTGGTTCGTCGGCCGTCGCGACAGCGAGATCGTGCGGCGCGATCTCCTGCTCAGGCTGTTCGAGCGGACGGGCTCGGGCGAGGCGTAGCCGGGTCGAGGAACGCGCAACCGGTGGTGACGAGCAACGGGAGCGCCGCACCGACCTCCGCGGCGATGTCGGCGGCGTTGTAGCCGAACGGCTCCTCGCCCGGCTGGAGGTCCTGGTCGACGCCGGCCGCGAGCTCGGCACACGCGCTCCACAACGACCGGCTCGTGAGCGCGTACGACCAGATCCCGTAGACGTTCGCGTTGACCGAGAGGATCGGCTCGCCCCCGACGCCGAGTTGGTACGCCGCCGGCTCCTCCGGAGAGTTGCCCATGCCCTGGACGAGCGGGAACAGGTTGACCTCGTCGAACAGCTCGGCCCAGTCCGCGTCGGCTGGGTCGTACTCGAGGAGCAGGCCGCGGTCGAGTAGGGCGGACACGATCGGCGCCGGGTCCGGCGTACCGTTGCGGTCCTGCCCGAGCACGTGTTCCAGGTGCGCGCGGGTGAACGTGTGGTCGGCGTGCCGTTGCACGTCCGAGAACGCGGTACCCCATGCACGGAGCTCGTCCGGGCTGAGCTTCGCGGCCCGGGTGCCGAGGTGCACGTGCCAGTCGCCCGCGGGATCGTCGAACTGCGGCCCCATGTTGAGGCCCACCGGGACGATGACGGTCGGCATGGCTGCCTCCTCTCGGAGCCGTAGGTCAGCGGAGGTCGTGGTTCAGCGGGTCGAGGAACGCGGCGCCGGCGCTGACGAGCAGTGGTATGGCCGCGCCGACCTCTCGGGCGAGCGCCTCGGGGCGCACGTCGAGCGGCTGCGTCCCGGTACCGGCCGCGCCGGCCATGTCGACGCAGGCGTCCCACAGCGAGGGGAACGTCAGCGAGTACGACCAGAGCTGGTAGACGTTCGAGGTCACCTCGGCGACGGGTCGACCGCCGAACCCGATCCGGTAGCCGGCCGGGTCGTCCGGTGTGCTGCCGAGACCCTGCCCCTGGGGGAACAGCCCCAGCCCGCGGAAAAGCTCCCGCAACGGTTCCTCCAGCGGATCGAACTCCAGCAGCAGGCCACGGTCGAGCAGCGCCGACACGAGAGGCGAGGGGTCGGCGATCGGGCCGACCAGCCCGTCGTCGGTACGGAGGTGCTGTTCCAGGCTGCCGCGGTCGACCTCGAGCTTGGCGTGCCTCGGCGGGTCGACGAACGCCGCCGCCCAGACGGCGAACTCCGTCTCGGTCAGGTCCTGGGGGTCGCCGCCGAAGTGGACCTCGTAGTGGAGCGGGTCGCGGTCTCGCGGGCCATCCGGGCCGAACTCGGGTCCCATGATGAACCCGACCGGCACGACCACCGTCGGCATGCGCCCCCCTCCTGACCGCCGCCCCGGTGCGGTTCACTCTAGATCACGCGCCGCCGCCAGCCGACGGCTGCGTTCAGCGGCTCCGCGGCTCCCGCTTCGGCTTGGGGGCGGTGGGACGCTCGGACTTGCCGCTGCCCGTCCGGCCGTTGCCGCTCTTCGCGCTGCCCTTGGCCGGCCCGCCGCGGCCCCGGCCCTCGGAACGTGACTCCTCTTTCGATCGGGCGCGACTGCCGGGCCCGCCTCCGGGCCCGGATCCCGGACCTTGCCCCGGTCCGCTTCCCGGACCTTGCCCGGGCCCACCACCTGGACCTTGCCCGCCTCCCGGCCCTGGCCCGCGCATATCGAGCCTCTGGACCAGGTCGTCGAGCCGCTGGGTGAGCTCTGCGTTCTGCTTCTGCAGGCTGTTGACGCGGCCGGTCAATGCCTTGATCTGCTGGTTCTGCTGCATGTCGAGGCTCTGCCCCTTGTTGCCGAGCCTGCGCTCGAGCATCGCGCTGAGCAGCCCCTGGATCGGAGAGTTGGCGGCCTGGACGATCGACCCGGCGACGAATCCCTGGACCGCGTCACGGGTGGCCAGGGTGGTGCCGAGGCTCGCCAGTCCCGGCGCGAGACCGGCCCAGCCGATCAGGCTGAACTTCTTGATCTCGGTCCACGCCCGCGCGTCGAACTTCTTGCCGGGCGTGACACGGCGACGCACCGCCGTCCACGCCCGCTTCAGCAGTCTTCCGGGCGCGGTGGCCAACCGTACGGCCTCGCGCGCCTTCGACCGCTCGGGCCGTCTCGGTGCGTTCGACGTCGTCTTCGCGTCACGGCGCTGCGGCCGGCCCGACGGCGTCGCCGTCTCGCCCTGGCTCCTGGCTCGCCTGCGCGGCCTGCCCTCGGCTGCCCGGGTCTCACCGACTCGCCCGAAGGTGAGCCGGAACGTCGTACCGGACCGGTCGCGGCCGAACGACACCGACAGATAGCGTCCGGAGACGATGGCCGGCGGCTGGTCGGGTGCCGGTGCCTGGCGGCGGCGTCGTTGTCGGGCCGGTGTCGTCATAGGAAGTAGTTCAGGGGATCGATGAACGCGCACCGGGTCGCGATCAGGGCGGGCAGGACGGCGGCGACGTCGCGGGCGAACTCGTCGGCGCTGAACCCGGCGGGTACCTCGCCGGGGCGCAGGTCCTCGTCGTAGCCCTCGGCGAGGTCGGCGCACGCGGACCACAGGCTGCGACCGGTCAGCGAGTAGGACCAGATGAGGTAGACCTCGGGAGGGACGGCCAGCCACGTCTCGCCGCGGTTGCCGATCCGGTACATCGTGGGATCGTCCGGCGAGTTGCCGAGGCCCTCGCCGAGCGGATAGAGCTGGACGCTGCGGAACAGCTCCTCGAGTGGTCCGTCGACGGGCTCGAACTCGGCCAGCAGCCCACGATCAAGCAGTCGCTCGACCACGTCCGCCGGATCGCCCACCAGCGGGTGGTCGCGCAGGTCGTCCTCCAGACTCGCCCGCGTCACCCCGTGTTCGGCGTGCCGCAGCGGGTCGTCGAACGCGGCCGACCACACCACCGCTTCCTCGTCGGGAAGCTCGAGAAGCCGGTCGCCGAAGTGGACGCGGAGCCGCTCGTCGTCCCACCCGGCGGGATCGACCTCGAAGAACTCGTAGCCCAGGCGGAGCCCGACGGGGACGATCACGGGCGGTTTGCCGGTGGGGCTGACCAACCGGTCGCGGGGCGGGAACGGCATCGGCTCGATGATCCTGGACAGCTCGTAGTTCAACAGGTCAAGGAACGCCGCCTTCGTGCTGAGCAGCAACGGGAGGCTGTTCGCCACATCCTTCGCCACGTCCAAGGTGGTGAGTGTGACCGGATCCTGCCCGGGCTGGAGGTCGGAGTCGGCGATCTCGGCGACCATCTCACAGGCACCCCAGAGGGTGGCCTCGGTCAGGCCGAACGACCATGCCGTATAGGCGTTCGGCTGGACGGCGCACAGCGCCTGGTCGTCGAACCCGATGTCGTGGTAGGACGGCTCGTCCTCTCGGCTGTCCATGCCCTCCGCACGGGGATACAGCCGGCGGACGCCGAAGACCTCCTCGAGGTCGTCGCCGTCGGAGTCGAACTCCAGCAGGAGATCCTGCTCGAGAAGTGCGGTGACGACAGGTGCCGGATCCGCGATGCGCCCGGCCGGCTCGTGCCCCTCCTCGCGCAGGTACCGTTCCAGTCGAGCCCGGTCGACCTCGAGCTTCGCGTGGGCCGCGGAGTCGGCGAACGCCGCCCGCCACGCCGTGTACTCGATCGCGGTGAGATCCGTCGGGCCGCCACCCAGGTGCACCTCGTACCTGATGGGCGTCCGGTCCGCCGGCCCGTCCTCGGCGTAGACAGGGCCCATGTCGAAGCCGACCGGCACGATCACCACCGACATCGCTCACCACCCCACGTCCACGTGTGGGGATCACTGTAAGGGATTCAGCGCCCTCGTGTGGCGCGCTGTTCACAACCCGGCAACGGACTCGTCAACGTCCGTGCATGGGCCCCTCGGCCGAGCGCCTGCGCTCGTCGCGTGCCCGGCGGCCGGTGTCGGACCGGCCGCCTCGGCGTCCCGCCTGCTGTTGCCGGCCGGGTCCCAGCGCGCGGTTCCCTTCGGCGCGCCGGCCCGCGTCGACACGTCCCGTCGGGGCCCGCTCCTGCTGGCGCATCCGTATCTCGTGCGTCCCCCGGGAGCGCAGCACGCCGATCGTTCCGGACACGACGCCGCGGGCGACGGCCGTCGCGAGGAAACCCGCGAGCATGCCGGGCGGCCCCGCGATCGAGAACCCGGCCAGGCCACCCATCGCCGCGATCGTGTCGAGCGCGAGATACCGCGCGACGTCGTAGGAGATCTCGCGCTTCGCCGGCGGCACCGCCTCCCGGCGCCGGGGAGCGGGGCGAGGGCGAGGACGGGACGGGGAGCGCTGCTGGTGCCAACGGTCCCCGACCTGCTGCCCGGGAACGACGGGCGCGGCGACGACGGTGTCCGGGTCGTGGCGGACGCGACCGGCCGATATCGCGAGGTGCGAACCCCGGTCGTCGCGCCAGGCGGCGAAGGACAGGTAAACCGTGACCGCTGTGGACAGGGACGCCGTCGCGAGGTCAGGGTCGCGGACCCGCCTGCGGGACCACTGATCCGCCGAGCTCAACGACTGTTCCCCCCGGGGTGCGCGGCGCCGTCGCACCGTGCGTGCGAGCGACCGACGTACTCGAGGAAGCTAGCGAGGCGACGTGTGTCCGAGATGACGTGAGAACGACGCGCACGTTAACGCCGCCGTCGGCCGTCACTCGAAGATGGGGTCGAGGAACGCGCACTCGGAGCTGACGAGAAGCGGGATGTTGGCCGCCAGGCCGCGGGTCACGGTGTCGGTGTCGAGCTCGGGGATGTGCTCGCCGGCCGGGGCGTTGGCGTTCATCTCCTTGGCGAACTGTTCGCACGACTCCCACAGGTTCAGGAAGTACAGCGAGTTCGACCAGAGCGCGTAGACGTCGCCGTTGACGCCGATCCTCGCCTGGTTGCCGACCGCGATCCGGTAGACGAGCGGGTCGTCCTGGGTGTTGCCCATGCCGACGCCCAGCGGGAAGAGCCGGTGCCGCCTCGCGAACGCTTCGAGGTCACCGTCGACGGGATCGAACTCGACGAGCAGGCCGCGGTCGAGGAGCCTGTCGACGACGGGTGCCGGGTCGGCGACGGCGCCCTCGGCCCGCGTGCCGACGGTCCGCTCGAGCGCCTCGCGGGTGCCTTCGAGCCGCGCCTGCGTCTCGGGTTCCAGCATGGCCGCGGCCCAGACCTTCACCTCGTCGTTGGTGAGGTGCTCGGCGTACCCACCGACACTGATGTGCCAGTGTTCCGGCGCGCTCGACGGTTCGCCGCCGGGCCGGAAGTACTCACCCAGCATCATCCCCACCGGCACGATGACCATCGCCATCGGAATGCTCCCGTCTCACGTCTTCGCGGTCGGCAGGTACAGGACGTCGTTCGTGCCGAACCCGACGCCGTCGCCGCCGTCGACGATCGCGTTCGCCCACTTCTTGTTCGTGTCGTTGAGCCGCCGCTCGGTGGGCGTCAGCACCAGCTCGAACGGCATGCCCGCCTGGCCGCCCACCTTGACCAGGAACTTGCCCCGTCCCGGCGGCGCCATCTCCCGACCCGTCTCCTGGTCGAGCGAGGGCGGCGTCGACCACGAGACGACCAACTGCTGCTCGCGCCTGGTCATCGGCACGACCTGGTTGAGCAGCTGCATCTCGCGGCGTGGCAGCCCGCCGCACACGATCAGACCGGCACGTTCGACGAAACCCTTGGCCTTGGCCACGTCCTCGGGATCGCGGAGCGACTCGAGGTCGCTCATCGTGTGCGTGGTCATCGACTGGCCGACGCCGTAGGTGCGGTTGAGCCGGGTGAGCTCGTCGATGCGGTCGACCAGGCCGACGCCGGCGCGGAGGATGCGCCACAGCTCGTCCAGAACCAGGTAGTAGTGCCGTGGCCGCTCACCGCGGGCCTTCGCGTAGGCGTCCGCGGCCTCGACGGTGGCGAACGCCTCCGCCCAGCAGGCGAGCAGGACGGAGCCCTCGAGCAGCTGGTCGGACGCGGGGATCCGGGACAGGTCGACCGACGCCGGGCGGTCCAGTGCGAACCGGTTGCTCGTGTGCGCGTTGAAGGTGCGGCCCAACGGCCCGTGCACCAGCGAGAGCAGCGAACGCAGCAGCGGCTCGACCGCGTTCGCGTACTTCTCGTCGCTGTTGGTGGCAAGCGTCATGAGCCGCAGCTCGCGCGGGCCTTCGCCGATCATCCTGGCCAGGTCCTCGAGCAGCGGCGGCGTGCGCGGGTCGTGCTTCGAGTCCAGCAGCTGCACCGCCGCGTCGAGGAAGTTCTCCTCGTCGCCGGTGACCTGGCCGCGACGCGCGATCGCCACGAGCGCGGCGACCATGTTCGAGCGACGGCCGCGTGCGTTCGCCTGCAACTCCTCGCGTGCGCGGCCGGCGAGCGCCAGGGCCACCTTGCCCATCTCGCCGAGGTCGAGCGGGTTCAGCGTCCCCTGGCCGCGGCCGAGCCGGACGACCGAGCCGCCGAGCGCCTCGATGATGTCGCTGTACTCGCCCTTGGTGTCACCGGGGACGAGCCCGACCACACCGCGGTAGTTCAACCCGACGAGCAGCCGCCGCTGCACGGTGGACTTGCCGAGGCCCGGTAGCGCGAGGGTGAACATGGACGGGTTCGCGATGAGCGCGGCGCGCTCGAACCAGGAGATCGGGTCCATGCAGAGGGTCGAGCCGGTGATGAGGTCGCGTCCCATCGGCACGCCGATCATCGGCGTGCCGGCGCCGGCGATGTACGGCCAGAGCCCGCACACCTGCCGGGTCGTGCCGCGGTACTCCTGCGGCAGGTCGATGTAGCTGACCTTGCCGCCGCCCCGTCCGGTGATGCCCCGTCCGGTGATCCTGCCCGGAGCGAGGTACGTCGGGCCCCCGTCCGAATGCACGGAGAGCTGGTTCTCCTCGTCGCGCCGCCGCCGACGTCCCATGGCCGCCTCCGTTCGTCTCGTTCCCGCGCCCCGGCCGGCTCAGGTGTCCGGCAGCTTCAACGTCAGGTGCTCGGGCAGCAGGACGCCGAGCGGCAGGGCGGCGAGGAAGTCGGCGTCCTGCGATCCGTACGCACGCCGCAACGCGATGCGCGACGGCGCGGACAGGTTCTCCATAGCGACGTCGGCGAGCTGCAGCCGGTCATCGTCGGCGTCGGTGCCGTCGTCGACCACGGTCGCGGTCGCGACCAGGCCGAACCTGGTGAGGCCGGCGCCCTCCGCCTCCTCCTGCGCGGTGCGCTGCGCGGCGCGGAGTTCGGCACGCTTGCGGCTCTTGTCGCTGCGGGCGCCGTCGACGCCCGCACCTGCCGCGCGGGTGTCGCTTTCGACGAGGCCGGCCGCTTCGGCCGGTGAGTGCGGCCGGTAGATGATGGCCACCCGTTTGCGGTCGATCGACGGGTGCGGACGCAGCAGGTCGGCCAGCACGTTCGAGAACACCTCGCCGCGCGGCGCCTCGCCCATCACCCAGGTGATGGACCTGGCACCGTCGTGCCGGTAGTCGCGCCACGTCGCGTGCGCGGCCTTCGGGCCCACCTTGTCCCACGTGAGCCCGCTGCCGCCGGCAGTGCGCGCCCTGTCGATGAGCGGCGCGACCGCCGGCTCGTACGCCATCCGGACGGTCTCGGCGAGATCGGTGTGCGTGAGCGGCCGCGCCGTGCCGGCACCCGTCGCCGCGAGCCATTCGGTGAGCTGTGGCAGCCGCTGGGCGATGAGCACGCCCATCTCGTCGGGAGTCCGCGTGCGCTTGCCGAGATGGGTGGCGCCGTCGTAGCAGAAGGCGACGAACGTGCGGACCGTCGGCGAGCCGTTCGGGTACGTCTGCTCGATCGAGTTCATCACGCTGTTCGCGAACGGCGCCGCCGTGCGGTCGCGCTGGACGGCGATCTCCCGCCGCAGCTTCTCACCGGAGTCGGGTGCGGTCTCGACCACCACCTGGAAGCCGAGCAGCCCCGGCTCGTTGCCCATCCGGCGCATGTAGTCGCCCCAGTTGGCGACCCAGGTGTCGACGTCCTCCTTGTCGACCAGGCTGCCGCCCTGCGCGTTGCACTGCACCACGGTGGAGAAGTGGTTGATCTTCCTGAAGTGCAGCATCACGAACGGCCGGCCGAGGCCGTCGCGGCCCTCGTAGACGTTCGTGTCGGCCGCAAGGCCGGGGAGGAGGAACTTGCCGCCGGGCACCTTCGACAGCGGTCCCGACTGATAGATGTTCTGTCCGCGTGACACGCCGTTCATCCAAGCCACTCGTGCCTGCAGCCGCATCCCGAGATGCCGGCCGTACCTGTCCCTGATCGCCGTCGGCGTCAGCAGGACGAGTCCGACGACGAGGATGACGACCGCCGCCTTGGCGTTCTGCGGTCCGACGACGGCGACGATCGCGAGCAGGATGAAAAGCCCGATCGTCGGGATCAGGCCGAACCGCCCGAGGCCGGGCTTGTACGGCCGCCGCCAGTTGCCGTACGTGCGTTCCCGCGGAGCCGACGGGGCTTCGGTCGAGGTCGTCATGTCTCACTCATTCCGCGTCCACGCCTCCTCCGGTGCTGCCGACCGGTCCGCTGCTGCCGTCGTGCCCGCCGGCTTCCTCGCCACCTTGCGCGACAGCCTGCTGGAACGCCTCCTGGCCCTTCTGCGCGGCGCCGACCGCAGCACCGACGGCGAGGCTGGCCCCGGCCGTCTCGGGTGCCGCCGCGACGGACGCGCCCTCGGTCCCGGCCACGGCACCGCCTCCGCCGGTACCACCGGAGCCCGCGCCTCCACCACCGCTCATCGGCGTCGGCGTCTTACCACCACCGCCGCCGCTACCGCCGGCCTCCGCGGTCGAGGCGCCGTTGGGCCCGCCTTCGAGACCGCCGCTACCGCCGCCACCGCCGGACCCCGACGACGACTCCGACCCGCGGGGCGAGGCGGGCTCGGAGGAGCCGTCCGCCTGCTGCTGCGCCGGGCCGCCCGAGGAGCTGGCGTCGCCGCCGCCCATCGCGCCACCGATAGCGACGCCGACGGGCGTGAGCAGGCGAAGCATCGCGGGCATGACGAAGACGGCGCCGCCGAGCAGCACCATGCCCGCCATCATCGCGGTCATCTTGTTCCAGCCGCCGTCGCCTGGCTCCTCGATCAGCCGGAACGCCACCGCGTAGATGGTCGCCGCCGCGGGTTTCATGCAGATGAAGGCGAGCATCCAGGCGATGTACTTGTTGAGCCACTTGCGACCCGTCTCGGTGGTGGCCGCGGACGCCGGCAGCACGATGGTGCCGGCCAGGATCACGAGAATGGCCGACCGGAAGATCATCACGATGAACTGCACGATCATCGACAGCACCACGAGGCCGCCGACGCAGAGCAGGAGCAGCAGGGCCGCACCGCTGTTCGCGAGGTTCTGGGCCCACGCGTCGTTGTTCGTGGGGTAGTGCGCCTCGCGCAGGATCCACTCGGTGTAGCGGTCACCGATCCAGACGGCTACCCGTACCGCCTGGATCACGAGCAGGTTGACGATGACCATGATGGCGAGCCCGCTGAGGATGGCCTTCAGGCCTTCGTGGTAGCCGTGCGCGTAGTTCCACAGCAGCCGCCCGCCGGCGACGGCGATCGAGATCGTGGCCACCGCGGCCGAGAGCCACAGCACGTGGGTGTTGGTGAACGTCGCGACGCTGACGAAGCTCCCGGACTGGTCGAACGGGTCGGCGCCCGAGCCGCCGACACCGAAGGTGTCGACCTTCAGGAAGCTCGAGTAGACCGCCTCCATGATGCTCGTGAGCGCGTCCGTCACGAACTTCAGGACCTGCTTGAGCACGGTCTCGACGATGCCGCTGAGCGCGCTCTTGACGATGTCGCCGACGCTCGGGATGCCGAAGATGAAGATGGTCAGCGGTTGCGTCATCAGCCAACCCCTTTGAGCGGAACGTAGCCGTCGATGTCGTCGACGTCCTGCCAGCTCGACGACGTGTCCAGGTCGTCGGCGGTGGCGACCATCTTCCAGGTGCCTCCCTGCCACATCACCTGCGTCTGACTGGTGGCGTAGCCGTTCTCGTTCCCGATCGCGATCGAGACGGTCGCGTACTGCTTGGAGTAGCTGATGAACCGGAAGCCGGCGAGCTGCGGGAAGGAGTCCGGTGCCTGGTACTGCGCGGCGAGGACGCGCAGCTTCTGCTTGTAGGGACCGTCGGCGACCTGTTCGTCGATGATGGTCGTGTCGGGTGCGGAGAGCGTGGCACGGTAGCTGATGTTGACCGCCGCCAACACCGCGCCGACGGGAGTGTCCGCGTAGCAACCCGTGACGCCGGTCGAGTCGTCGACCTCGAGCGGACCGGCTGCGCTCGACCGCGGCAGTGCCGCCTTCCGCCACACGACCCAGGTGATGCCCCTGGGCGTGGTCGTCGGCAGCTTCTGGCTCGTGTCGGTGACCCCGCAACCGAGGCCGGTCGTGCTGTTGTCCGACGGCGTCACCGTGGGAGTGGGCGAGTCCGACGGCGTCGGCGTGTCCGTCGGCTGCGTCGATGTGCTGCTGCCGCTCGGCGAGGAGAGCTCGACGAACACGGCGCCGACGACGACGAGACCGGCGACCATGGCCGCCAGGACGAAGGTCCAGCGCCGAGGTTCACGGTTCCCGGACTTGCCACGCCTAGCCACGATTCGTCCTCATGCCGTATGGGCCAGAAGCTTCTGGGCGATCAGACTGCTCGCGCTGATGATGATGCAGCCGATGGCCGCACCGGCGAGCGCACGGACGGCGCGGGAGGAACCGCTGCCGCCGAAGTATCCGAACAGGAAGACGCCGCCCACGCACACGAACGCGACGCCGCCCGCCCAGGTCAGCCCGGTGAGGATCCAGTCGCGGATCACGCCGAGCTGGGTCATCGCGCCCTGCATCCCCTGGCTGCCCTGCAGGATCTTGGAGCCGATGCCACCCGCCGCGCTCACCACGACGCAGCCGATGCACGCCGCGGCGAGCGCACGGACCGCACGGTTGCTCTCGAACTGACCGAAGTACGCGAACAGGAACATGCCGCCGGCGGCGAGGAACGCGATGCCACCCACCCAGCCGAGGATGGTCAGCACCTCGCCGACCAACCGCTCGAGCGGGCCGCCGACGCCGTCCGGCATCGGCGGCGCGGCGACGATGTGGAGAAGCGACGACGACCCGCCTGCGTTCAGCACTGGTCACCACCCCATCCACATCGACACCGCGACGCAGGCGGATCGCCTGGGCGGGCACATAGGTCGTTGCGTACAACCGGTTACTGCGTGAGCTGCTGCGCGATCAGGCTGCCCGCGCTGATGAGCACGCACCCGACGGAGACGCCGGCGAGAGCGCGTACGGCACGGGACGACCCGTGGCCGCCGAAGTACGCGTAGCAGAAGACACCACCGACGGCGATGAACGCGATACCGGCGCCCCAGCCCAGCACGCCGAGCACCCAGGTCTTGATGGTGTCGGCCTTCCCCTGCACGCCCGGCGGCAGATCGGCGAGGATGTTGACGATCATCGGCATCAGCGCACTCATGAGCGCGTTCATGCGGAACTCCTTCCGGGAGTCCAGTTCGTTACTGACATGGTCGTGCTGGATGACTCCGGCGCCGGTGCTTCGGCCGGCTTGGTCAGTGCGACGAGATGCGACCGCACCTCGGCGAGCTCTTTCGGCGGGCGGGCCGGCTCTTCCCCGACTCGCCATTCCGGCACCCACGGGATGTACCAGACGCGCGGGACGGTACCGGAAAGGACCTGCGCGTGGTTGCGGAGAGGTGTGGGCAGGCGGCCGGGAGCGTCCGCCATGAGGACGAGGCCGGCGAAGTCGAAGCCGGACGGCGTCAGCTTCCACCACCACTCCCTGATGGCCTCCTGTACGGCGCTGATGCCGTGCAGGTCGGTGCGGGCGACGAGGACGAGGGGACGGCGCGCAACGCCCTGCGGCACGACGGGCCAGTGCTGCGGGACGTCGTAACCGCCGCAGTTCATGGCGGCGACGAATCGTGTCGCCCCGGCTCCGCCGTGTACGCCGACGGCCCACCAGGCGACGTCGTCGAGGAGCCGGCGAGGTGTGCGCCACCAGCCGAGCCGGCGAGTGGGAGCGGGGATGCCGCCGGACTCGGCGTCCAGTTTCGGCCGCTGCCACGGCGGTGTCACGGGGACGGAGGGCCCGGTCGACGTCTCACCCTCGTGCGGACCCACCTGGGGAGGCAGCCACGGATTCGCATCCGCGCTCATGACAACCCCTCCCGATCGACGACGTTCTGCGGTCGCGTGGCCTTCCGCGGCTGATGGCACTGAGTCGGTACACTGTCCGGGCGCTCGCCGCGCCCTATCGTAATGTCACCACCCTCGCCGCGGTGGCGGTCACGCTATCGTTTTCGGTGCCGACGCGCCGCTGCCGGAAACGGTTCCGAGCCCCCTCGAGAGCGTCGGCAGGAGGGTACATGAGCTCGTGGTTGACGCGACCTGTCGGTTCGTCTCCCACCGAGGGAACGGCGCATGACTGAGACGTCGGGAGACAACCGCTTCCCCCCGGTCGAGGAGATCGACCCCGACTCCGTACCCGACTGGCCACACCCCGTCGTCACCGTCCGGCCCGAGGGCATCGACATCGACGGGCAGCCGGTGCAGCTTCCTCCCGGCATGGCTCCCGAGAGCGGGCACGCGCGCCAGTTCGCCCTCCGTGAGGTGGCCGCCCGCTACACCGGCCTGAACCGTCCGCTCAAGGTACGGGCGCGTGACCCCGACGGCACCGCATGGGATCTCATCCTGACGCCGGACGGGTCCGTCGCCCCGGTGAGCGACGAGCCCGCGGAGTACCCGGGCGGTAAGGCCCCGCGGCGCAGGGGCGGCCGCAGGCGCGCCCGGCCGCAGCCTGGCGCACGAGCAGCCGGGCAGGGGGGCGTGCCCGACAAGCGACGTGGCCTGGTCGCCGTCGGCGCCTTCTTCGCCGTCGTCGTGGTTCTCGGCGTGGGCGCGTTCGCCCTGACGCACCGCGGGAGCGGGCCGATCGTGCACCCGCAGCACACGGCCGCGAGCACGCCGCCGGCCGCCAACCTTCCCGTCCCGCCGCCGCCCGGCTTCCAGAGCCGGGCCACCTGGGTGGTGCCGATGGCGGAGAACACGACCGTCGCGGTGACCCCCGACCACCAGGTCGCGTTGACGAACGGAGACGGCGACCTCGAGGTGCGCGACGTCGCGACGGGTGTGCTGCGCTGGAAGGGCAACCTCCCGATCAACTCCTCGGGCGAGCTGCACGTGACGACGGTCGACGGGCACGGTGCGCTCGCGTTCGGGGAGACGTCGAAGCTGCTCTACTGGCGCCTCGACGACCCCAACCACACGCAGCACAGCATCGACCTGCCCGAGGGCGCGCAGACATCGTTCGCCGGTCCGTCGCCGCTCGTCGTCCTGCCGGACCAGACCGCGGCGTACGTCACCGGCGACCAGGCGAAGCTCGTCGACGTCCCGGTCGGCGCGACGGCGGTGTCGTCGACGGGTTCGTCCGTCCTCGCCGTGAACGCCAAGGGCAAGCTCTGGACGTTGAAGAGCGGCAGCGGTGCGCCGCCGCCCCCCGCGCAGCTGCGGCTGCCGAGCAGGGGCGCCCAACTGCTGCGTGCCACACCGGTGTCGACCGGCATGTTCCTCGTCGCGTGGAAGTACGGCAGCACCCGGATGGTCATCCTCTACCAGTCACCCGGCGGGCCCGAGCGCGGCCGCAAGGCGTTGCTCGGCGGCAGTCTGGACAACGCCGGAACGGGCACCGACGCCGACGTGAACCTCGCGAGCGACGACGGCAGCGTCGTGACCATGGGCGACATGGTCGTCTTCCCGAACGTGCCGCGTGCCTACACCGTCAGCGGGCTCAACAGCGCCACCGCGGTGAACGGGCACCTCTACGGCGGCGACCAGACCGGCGCCTGGGTCGACGTGACAGAAAAGGGAAGCAGGAAGATCGCGAGCCAGTCGAGCATCCCCGCCGCGGTCGACGGCGACGTCGCGCTCGTGGCGGCGCAGAAGCTGAACGAGACGCTGCTGTACGCGTTGCCGTCCACGTCGTCTACGCCGGAACCGTCCGCGAGCGCGTCCCCGTCGAAGGGGCCATGACGTGTCCGGTGCCGGCGGCCGGAGGGCCGCTCTCGTCGTCGTGGCTGCCGTCACCGTCGTGGTCTCCGGGTGCGGCCTCGGCGGTGGCGGCGGTTCGTCGTCCAGCCCGACGCCCGGGAAGAGCACGGGGGTGCCGTCACCCAGCATCGTGTCGACGCCGACGCCCGACCACGTCGACTGGAACAACCCGACGGCGGTGTGCAACGCGTTCGCCGACACGCTGTTCAGCGGCGACCCGGACGTCGAGACGCAGACCGACCCCATCACACGCGCGGCGAAGTTCGTCACCAGCGGGTACCGGGACACGTTCGTCTCGTCCGCTCCGCGGCTCGCGCAGTGGGACGACTGGGACCAGGCGGGCGCGACACAACTCGTGCACACGCCGGTGCGGTACGTCGGTGACAAATTCGGCAAAGACACCCGTACCAGGAAGTACCGGGTGGCCAGCCGTCGGGTCTATCCGGCCGATCCGCAAGGAAACCCCGTCGGGCAGACCTACGGCTTCGTCGTCTACTGCACACTCGTCCGTGAGCAGGGCCACTGGCGCGTGGCCGATCACAGCCAGGACAACGTCGACCCGCAGCCTTGAGCGGAAGAGGCGAGGATGAGCAGCCGTACGACCATGCTGTTCTTCGCCGGCGCCGGCATACTCGGGATCCCGCTCGTCTGCGCGTTCTTCCTGCTGTTCTTCTTCGCCCCGGTCGGGGGCCTCGGGGCGAGTGCCGCGACCTGCAAGGCCATCGCGGACGCCTCGTCGACGCTCCCGCCGGGCGCCGGTGGCGGCACGGTGCGGCCCGTCAAGGACATCGCCGTGAGCAGCGGGTTCGGCCCCCGGACGAGCCCGACCGGCGAGGGCGGCGAGTTCCACGGCGGCGCCGACTACCCGGACGCCGGTGACGGCGGCATGGGCGCGCCGATCTACGCCTACGCGGACGGCACCGTCGTCGCGTCGGGTCCGGCGTCCGGGTTCGGGCAGTGGATCGTCATCAACCACAACATCGGCGGCCAGCTGGTCAGCACCGTGTACGGCCACATGTTCCCCGACGGCCGGCTGGTGCAGAAAGGCGAGCACGTCAAGGCCGGACAGGTGATCGCGAAGATCGGCGCCAACGGCAACGTCACCGGGCCGCACCTGCACTTCGAGTACTGGCCCGG
>JAFMQP010000183.1 GCA_017354575.1 Acidothermales bacterium
GCCGGTGATGAGCGAGCCGACCGCGAGGCGGAGCACGCGCCAGCGCGAGACGGCGATCCCCAGCAGGCTGCCGAACAGGACGGCGACGGTGTAGCCGACGACCGCCCGTTGCATCGTCGTTGCGATCTCCAGCCACAGCTTGGCCGTGGCCATCTTGTGCCACAGCTCGACGCCCACGGTGGCGGGACCCGGCAGCACGAACTCCGGCTTCCAGCCGGACAGCACGACGAGCTGCCACACCGCGAGCGCCAGCCCGACCGCGAGCAGCTTCGGCCAGGTCGCGGACCAGAGCCGGGCGGCGAGCGGCGCCGGGCCGTCACCCGCGGGCACGAGCTCGGGCAGCGACCGGTCCCTGGTGAGCGCGTCAACCGACATGCCTGGTCACCTCCTCGCGCAGTGCGCGGGTGAGCTCCCCCGTCCGTTCGGCCACGGCGAGGTCGTCGAGCGCGCGCGGCCTCGGCAGGTCGACGGCGTACTCGTCCTTCACCCGACCGGGCGAGCTGGACATGAGCACCACCCGGTCGCCGAGCCGAACCGCCTCCCTGACGTTGTGGGTGACGAACAGCGCCGTGAACCGCAGCTGGGTCCAGATCCGTTCGAGCTCCCCGTGCATCGTGTCGCGGGTCATCGCGTCGAGCGCGCCGAACGGCTCGTCCATGAGGACGACGTCGGCCTCCTGGGCGAGGACGCGCGCGAGCGCCACGCGCTGCCGCATGCCGCCGGACAGCTCGTGCGGACGACGCCGCTCGAGACCGCCGAGCCGGACCAGCTCGAGCAGGTTCCGCACCCGGCGCCGGCGTTCCCCCCTGGGCACACCACGCAGCCGCAGCGCGAGATCGACGTTCGCGCCCACGGTGAGCCACGGGAACAGCGTCGCGTCCTGGAACATGAGCGCCACCCGCCGACCACCGGCGTCGACGGTGCCCGACGTCGGCTGGTCGAGCCCGGCGACCAGGTTGAGCAACGTGCTCTTGCCGCATCCCGATGCGCCGACCAGGCAGACGAACTCGCCGGGACGGACGTCGAGGTCCATCCCGCCGAGTGCCGTGGTGCCGGTGGCCGGGCCGCCGAACCGCTTCGTCACGTCGCGGACGGCGACCGCGGGCTCGGTCGCGGTCACGGGCCGAGGGGACGCGGTCGCCGCGCTCACGACGCCGACACCGCCGGTTCGCCCTTCGCTCTCAGCACCCCGTTGAGCGGGCCCACGTCGTACAGGCCGTCGAGGTCGACCTTCTTCAACAGCCCGACGGCCTCGGCGTGCTGGGCGCTGGTACGCAGCGAACTCGCGATCGGGTCGTCGGTGAAGGTCAGGTTCTGCCACGCCCGCGCGATCGCGGCGTTCGACAGCGGCTTGCCGCTGAGTTTCGCGAGACCGGCGTTGACCTCCTTCTGCGCGGCCGCCGGGTCCTGGTTCAGGTAGTCGACGGCGTCGACGTGACCGCGCAGGAACCGCTTCACCACGTCCGGGTGCTCGTTGAGGAACTGGGTGCGCACGACGACCTGCGTCGTGACGAACTTGCCCTGCGGCCACAGCGACTTCTCGTCGACCAGCTCGTGGCCCTTGCCCTCGAGCACGAGCCGGCTGGCGTACGGTTCCGGCACCCAGGCGCCGTCGATGTCACCTGTCGAGAACGTCTGCAGCGTCTGCGAGTTTTCCTGTGGGAGGACCTTGACGTCGCCGCCGCCCTCCTGGGTGGTCGCGAATCCCTTCTGCTTCAGCCAGTACCGCAACGCGACGTCCTGCGTGTTGCCGAGCTGCGGCGTCGCGATCTTCTCGCCGCGCAGGTCGGCCGGCTTCTTGATGCCCGGCTTCACGACCAGCGCCGCACCGCCGGACGCGGCACCCGCGATCACCCGTACCGCCTGGCCCTTCGACTTCTGCCACGCGTTGATGGTCGGGTTGGGACCGATGTACGCGATGTCGATCGCCCCCGAGAACAGGGCCTCCACCTCGGCCGGCCCGGCGTTGAACGTCTGGGTGGAGAGCTTGGCGGACGACCCGAGCTCCTTCGCGAAGAACCCCTTACGGACGCCGACGATCGCCGGGGCGTGCGTGAGGTTCGGGAAGTACCCGACCCGCACCTTGGTGTCCTCGCCGCTGCCGCTGGCCGAGCCGCTATCACATCCCGCGACGGCGGTGAGCGCCACGACGACGGCGGGTATGAGGGCAGCACGCACCCACGGAGCCAGCTTCATCATCCTTCTCTCCTAAATCGAGCGACTGTGTCGAGATTATAGGAGAAGCCGGATTATCGCGAACGCGGCTACGACCCTTCGAGGTCAGCCCCGCGGGCGATACCGGTCGTAGATCGCCCGGAGGTTCTGGCCGAGGTAGCGTTCGATTCCGTAACCGGGCTCATCCGCGTACGGCAGGTTCTCGATGAAGGACTGCTGGATGACGGCCTTGGCGTCGTCGTCGCTCGTCGGGTACTCCTCTTCGAGGAACTCGACGACATCGCGCCAGCCACTGGTCGCGTCCGGTCGGTCTCTGGTCTCCTCGAAATCAGCGACGACCCATCGTGTCACATCACCGAAGTACACGTGCGGCAGGAGAATGTCGTTGTCTGCAACGTGCTCGTCGTAGCTCTGCCGCAGACCGGGAACACGGGCGACCAACCGCTCGACGAGTCGTACCTCCGACGACGAGACGAACTGCGCGGGATCGTAGTTCGCCGGGTCGAAACCCATCTCACCCATGCTCACCAGTTCTCCTTCGGGCCCAGCGCGTTGTTGAGGTTGTCGATCTCCTGCTGGGCCACCGCTCTGTCCGAAGCTGACGCGTTCGGGTGTTCGGCCAACCACTTGTAGAGGCTACCGAGGTACTGCTTGGCCTTCTTGAAGTGCCAGATGTCCTTCGTCGGCTTTCCGGTGATGCGCTCGTTCCGTACCGCGTCGGCGGTGGTGCCGTCTCCAACGGGCTCGGGCTCCTTGGTCCCCCTGTACAGGTCGTTGACGATGTTGCCGAGCTTCGTGTCCTCCACCGTCGGCTTGGTCGCCACTTCGCTACCCGTCGGCGGCCGCGGTGCCGAGGACGTCGAACCGCCGCCGGAGTCCGACATGCTCTCGGAGAGGACCTGGTTCATGGTGCCGCCCATGCCGAGCGCACCGGCGGTCGTCAGCGTCGCACCGGCACCGATGACCACCACGCCGGCGGCGTTCGCCGGCACGCCGATGACTGCGCCGGCACCGGTCAGGTCGAGCGCCACGCCGCCGACCTCCATGCCGCTGCCCAGCACCGTGAGCAGCACCCCGCCGCCGATGGACAGCGTCTCGAGCGCCAGCTCCCCCGCGTGCTCGGCGAGGTTGGAGAAGAAGTCGCCGACGCCGTGCCAGAACTTGTCCCACCCGCTCGGCTGCTCGGGAGTCGGCTGCGGCACCGCGCCGTCCCAGAACGTCTGGTTCGCCACGGCCATGTCGTGGTCACTGAGGACGTCGTGGACGAGGCTCTGGTTGTAGCTCAGCGCGCTCTTGTCGGCCGTGCTCGCGTAGGTCGGCGTGTGCGAGGCGATCCGGTTCAGGATGGTCTTGCACGTGGAGTCGGCGACGGCGGCGAAGCCGAGATACCCCTGCACCTCGCGCTTGATCCGGTCCGCGACGTCCTGGCGCTGGGCGTACACCGCCGCGCGGTTCGGGTCGATCTGGGTGGTGCACGTCGACGGCTCGGGGCAATAGCCGGGCAGCAGCGTCTCGTCGACGTAGGTCGTGCCGTCGTCGTTGACCTTGACGCCGTTCCGGCTCGCCTCGTCCAGGGACGTGAGCAGGTAACCCTGTGCAGAGCTCAGCGCGCTGTACAGCGCCAGGATCGCCCTCGACGCGGAGTCCATGCCGAGCTGGCCGATGCCGAGCGCGCTGCGGTTGATCTCCATGACCGTGGAGGCGTCCGGCTGTCCGCCGTCGGTCCAGACGTGGCCGGAGTCGATCGGCTTCTGCACGTTCGTGACGAAGTAGTCCAGCGCGTCGCTGTACCAGGAGCTGGCGTTCGCGAAGTCACTCGCGAGGTAGCTCAGGTGAGTGGTGTCGACGTTCGTGACACGGGAGACGGTGATGGTCACGGCCGTTACTCCGGTACCGGTTTGCCGTTGGAGTAACGGGGGACGACGTACTTGAACGGGTCGACGGCGGCGTTGTCCGTCGAGACGTACGTGTTCGACGTGCTGAGCAGCTTGTCGCCGGTGGTGTGGACGTTCCCGCGGAGACCGTCGGTCGTCGGCTGCCAGATGCCCAGCAGGGAGTCGAGTGCGTCCTTGCTGCCGAAGCCGCTGAGTTTCGCGCCGCCCTCGTCGGTCTCGGCGCTGCCGAGCTCGCCGTAGGCCGGCTGCACCATGGTGTCTGCGGCGTGGTGTGCCGCGTTGCCCGCCTTCGTGACCCCGCCCGGGTCGATCGTCGCCCCCACGTGAACCTCCCGCTAGTGCCGATGATGTCGGCGGTTCGACTGCGGCGCAGTCCACGGAGGTTCCCAGGTACGGACGCCCTCTCGGCGCTGCCCCTTGACGACGAGCGCTCTCAGCCGGACGGGCGCTGGTCCCGGTAGATAGCCGCCAGCTGCGGGCCGAGGTGCTGCTCGATGCCGTGGCCCGGCTCGTCGGGGTACGGCAGGTTCTCGATGAAGGACTGCTCGATCACCGCCTGCGCTTCGTCGTCGGAGTGTTCGTACTCCTCCTCGAGGAACGCCACGACGTCGCGCCAGCCACCGGACGTGCGGTCGCCGTTGGCCTCGTAGTCGGCGACGGTCCACCGGGTGACGTCCGCGAAGAACAGGTGCGGGAGCGAGACGTCGTAGTCGGCGATGTGCTCGTCGTAGGCCGGGCGCAGCTCCGGCACCCGCGCGACCAGCCGGTCGACTAGCCGACGCGACGACGAGGGCACGTCCTTCACGGGGTCGAAGTTGTACGGGTCGAACGGGACTTCGGGGCCGTCCGGCTCCCGAGACTGGTTCTCGCTCATGCTCACCCTTCTACCACGCGTCCTTCGGGCCCAACGCGTTCTGGAGGTTCTCCATCTCCTGCTGTGCGACGGCCTTGTCCGCCGCCGAAGCGTCGGGGTGCTCGGCCATCCACTTCTGCAGGGTGTGGATGTATTCACCGGCCTTCCCGAAATGCCACTTCGCTCGGCCCTCCGGACCGCTCGGCTTGCCGGTGATCCGCTCGCTGCGTACCGCGTCGGCCGTGGTGCCATCACCGACGGGCTGGTCCGACTTGGTCCCCTTGTAGAGGTCGTTGACGATGTTGCCGAGCTTCGAGTCCTGCACCGTCGGCTTGGTCGCGACGTTGGGAGGCTCGGGTGTCGTCGACGCCGGCTCGCCACTACCGCCGGACGACTGTGCGTCGGAGTTCATCTGCGCGAGATCGACGCCGAGCTGGCCGGCACCGGCGACCGCCATGGTGCCGCCCGCGACCGCGACACCGGCGCCCGCGACGCTAACCGCCGCACCGGCGGGGATCGTGACGACGCCGAGGTCGAGTACCCCTCCGCCGACGGCGATGGTCCCGCCGGCGGCCGCGACGAGCACGCCCATGGCGGACACCCCGGCGTCCTTCACGAGGTTCGCCACGTCAGTGGGGTTGTCCCATGCGTAGGAGAAGAAGTTGCCGACGCCGTGCCAGAACTTGTCCCATCCGCTCGGCTGTTCCGGCATCGCCTTCGGGACCGCGACGTCCCAGAACCGCTGGTTCGCGGCCGCGATGTCGCGGTCCTTCAGCACCTCGTCGACCAGGCTCTCGTTGTACGAGAGGACGCTCGGGTCGGCCGTGGTCGAGTACGACGGCGTGTGCGACGCGATCCGGTCGAGAACGCCCTTGGACGTCGTGTCCGCGATGTTCGCGAAGGCCAGATAACCCTTGACCTCGCGCTCGATCCGTTTGGCGTCGTTCTGCTTCGACACGGTGTCTGCGTCCGGCAGTCCGCCGCCCCCGCCGTACGAGCTGTACGGAGTCGTCGTCACCGGGCCGTCGTAGCTCGCCGAGCCGTCCTCGTGCACGGTGATGCTCTTCTGGTGCGCCTCGAACAGCGATGTCAGCAGGTAGCCCTGAGCGGAGCCCAGAGCGCTCGACAGCCCCAGCAGCGTCCGCGATGCGGCGTCCATCTCGACCTCACCGATGCCGAGTGCGCTGCGGTTGATCTCCATGACCGTGGCCGCGTCCTGCTGACCGCCGTCGTGCCAAGCGTGCCCCGAGTCGATCGGATTCTGCACGTCGCTGACGAACGAGTCGAGGGCGTCGCTGTACCACGAGCTTGCGTTGGCGAAGTCGCCCGCGGCGTAGCTGATGTTGAGGGTGTTGACGTTCTTCAGCTCGGAGACCGTGATTCCCATCGCCCTACCTCGGCATCCGGTGGTGGTTGTCGGACTCTTGCAGTGGACGGCAGCCACGACCGCGACGGTCGAGCCGGCGGCTTTGCCTACTGGTCGTCTCGGCCACCGGTGATCCTGGCGTCGATGTCGCCGGCCACCTGCGGCTCGTCCGCGAACATCGTGTGGGAGGAATGCGTGACCAGCTCGAGGTCGAGGCCGAGCTGCTCGTACTCCTCCCCCCAGCGCACGTCCTCGTCGAACAGGACGGCGACTGCGTCCGAGGCGTGCTCGACGAAGTCCGCGCCGTCGGGGTCGCCGGCGAGCCTTGACCGCGCGGCGGCGACGGCGCGGGCCTCGTCCGCGACCGAGAAGACCCAGGTGGCGAAGTGGACGACCTTGTCGCGCGACCGGTCACCCTCCTCGACCTCCAGCAGCGGCGGCACCCACTCCAGCACCGTCGGGTATTCCGGTCGCGTGGCCGCGTCCTGGTAGCCGGCGAGGGAGCGCAGCACCTCCCAGTTCCGTGCCGTCGCCTCCTCGGCGCCCACCTCTGCCTCCAGCGCGTCGGTGAGGGAACGGATCGCACGCTCCGCCCGCTCGGACGCCTGCCGTAGTTCGGTCGTGTCCATCTCGGCGCTACCCCTTGACGATGAAGTGTCTGATGGCGACCAGCTCGCCGGTCTTCTTGTACACCGCGACCGTCACGTCCGGGCCACCGTACTTGCCCTCCCTAACCCGCGGCACGTCGACCTTGTATCCGCGCTGCTCCATGCCCTTGGCGTAGTTTTTCGCCTGGCCCTGGACGTCCGACGTGCTCTTGCCGTACGTACGGGTTCGGATCTTGTTGTCCCCGGGGCGGTAGCGAGGCGGCTCGGGGTTGGTAGACGCGGGGTCACCGCTGCCGCCCTCCGACTGCGCCTCGGAGTTCATCTTCGACAGCGTCGAGCCGGCGTCACCGGCGGCGGCGAGCACTATGCCGCCACCGGCGACGACGCCGGCGACTCCCACGGCGCTGACCGCAACGCCCGCGGGGATGGTCACGACGCCCAGGTCGAGTACGCCGCCCGCGCCGACGAGGCCGGCGCTCGCGTCCGCCAGCAGCGCGCCTCCGAACATCAGCGCGCCGTCGCCCACCACGTGCATGACATCGCCCGGGTTGTCCCACGCGTGCGAGAAGAAGTTGCCGACCCCGTGCCAGAAGTTGTCCCAGCCGCTCGGCTGCTCCGGCAGTGCCTTCGGGTACGCCGACTGCCAGAACCTCTGGTTGTTGTAGGCGAGGGTCTGGTCGTCCGTCGCGTCTTCGAGGGTTTGCATGTTCAGGGCGAGCACACTCGGGTCGGCCGTCGACGAGTACGACGGCGTGTGCGAGGCGATGCGGTCCAGGACGGACTTGCAGGTCGCGTCCGCGATCGCGGCGAAGATGAGCTGCCCCTTGAGCTCCCGCTCGATCCGCGCGGCGTCGTCCGAGTCGGGGTTGG
>JAFMQP010000184.1 GCA_017354575.1 Acidothermales bacterium
CACCGCCATCCGGTCCGCGGCCGACGACGCGGGCGGGCTCGTCGACGAGTTCGCCTACGACGCGCACCGTTCGCCCCGCTCGGCGCAGTGGAGCTACGCGCGCACGTTCGGCACTGTCACGCTGCTCGTGGTCGACTCACGGTGCGGACGGGTCCTCGACCCCACGCACCGCGCCATGGTGGACGACGCCGAGTGGTCCTGGATCGAGCGCACCGTCGAGGCCGCGGCGGGTCAGGACCACCTGCTGATCGGCACGTCGCTGCCGTACCTGCTGCCCAGGGGCGTCCACCATCTGGAAGCGTGGGACGAGGCCGTCGCCGGCGGGGTGTGGGGGCGTCGCGCGGCGCGGTTCGGCGAACGGGTAAGGCGGGGCCTGGACCTCGAGCACTGGGCGGCGTTCGGCGAGTCGCACCGGGCGATGAGCGAGCTGATCACCTCGGTCGCCACCGGTGCGCGCGGACCCGCGCCGGCGACGATCGCGTTCCTCTCCGGCGACGTGCACTACTCGTACGCCGCGACGGCCTCGTACGAGGGGCAGGACGCGACGACGAGCCGCGTCCACCAGCTCGTCTGCTCACCCATCCGCAACCCGCTCAGCCCGACCATGCGCTACCTGAACGGCATCGCCTCGTTCGGGGTGGCCGAGCTCGCCGGCACCGTCCTCGCGAAGCTCGCCCGCGTGCGCCCGCCGGACTGGGACTGGAAGGTGAGCTCCGGGCCCCACTTCCACAACGCCCTCGCCACCGTCGACATCGACGGGCGCGACGCCCGGCTCCGCTGGGAGACCGCGACCGCGAACGCCGACGAGAGCCGCGGGCTGACCGAGACGGCGAGCCTCCCGCTGTGAGGCTTACCGGCTGCGCCGTCGGGCCGGCAGCGCCACACTGGCCTCCGTCGTGTAGACGAGGAGCGTGAAGGACTCCTGGAAGTAGAGCCGGACGTGCTCGGCGTCGTGGCTCGGGTAGCCGATCGACAGGTCCTGGCCGAGCTGCAGCTCGTGTCGCCGCCGCGGGTCGACAGCAGCAACGCGCCGTCCAGCGCGGGCGCCCAGATGATCCGGCCGTCGGGGACGACGCGTTCGAGGTGCGTCCAGATCGGATACCCGTGGTCGGTGGTCTCGGCCGCCGCGGTGTAGGCGTCGGCGGACAGCAGCAGGGCGTACGGCCCTCGACCACGCCGCACGCCACCGTGAACGGCACGCGCAGCTCGACGAGAGGCTGTGTGCCTCCCTCCGACACCCGCGAGGACGCCGTCGGACGGCCCGTCGCCCTCAGGACGCACGCCGTGATCAGCGCGAGAGCCGGACGGCGCCTTTCGCGACCAGCTCGTCGACGTCGGCGCGGGACATGCCCAGGTCGTCGGTGAGCACCGAGCCGGTGTGCTCGCCGAGTGCCGGCGGATACCCCGCCACCC
Source organism: Acidothermales bacterium (assembly GCA_017354575.1). Taxonomy (GTDB): domain Bacteria; phylum Actinomycetota; class Actinomycetes; order Streptosporangiales; family WHST01; genus WHST01. Next base: position 1,414 of record JAFMQP010000184.1, read on the forward strand.
CGGTCGTGTCGTCGCCGAACTTGATCGGGTTGCCGAGTACGCGGATGCTCCTGCGGTCGCGTCGGTTCAGCTCGACGACCATGCCGCGTCCCGACTGCTCCGCGTCGGCCAACGCCTCGGGAACGCTCTTGATGACCGCGGCGGGTACGGCCTGGTCGGAAAGCTCTGCGACCCAGGTCTCCGCCGGCAGCCGCCCGAACTCCGCCTCCAGGACAGCCGACAGCGCCGAGCGGTTGGCGAGCCGGAGTCCCGCGTCGGCGAACCGCTCGTCGTCCACCAGGTCGGGCCGTCCGATCACCTTGCACAGATCGCGCCACATGCGCTCGGTGTTGGCGGTGACGACGAACTCTCGCCCGTCGGCGCCCTGGAACGACCGGTAGGTGGGGATGGAGTCGTGGGCGCGGCCCTGCGGTCCAGGCGTGACCCCCGCGACCAGGGAGTAGACCCCCTGGTACGACAGCATGGTCAGCTGGGAGTCGAGCATGGACACGTCGATGACCCGGCCCACGCCGGTACGCCGCTGATCCAGCAACGCCGACAAGATGCCGATCGTTGCGTACATGCCGGCGACCAGGTCACCTGCCGGGATGCCGAGCCGTACTGCCGGACGTCCGACCTCTCCGGTGAGGCTCATCACGCCGGCAAGCGCCTGCACGACCATGTCGTAGGCGGGCTTGTTCCGCATCGGCCCGCTCTGCCCGAACCCGCTGATCGCCGCCCACACCAGGTGCGGGTGCTCCGCTCGGATGCGGTCGACGTCCAGGCCCAGTCGCTTGCACACACCCGGCCTGAAGTTCTCGATCACCACGTCGCACCGCGCGATGAGACGAAGCGCGACGTCGAGGCCCTCCGGCGTCTTCAGGTTGACGGCGACGCTGCGCTTGCCCCTGTTCGTCGCGAGGAAGTACGCGCTGTCGTCCTCCACGAAGTGCGGCGGGATGGACCGGCTCGAGTCCCCCTCGAGCGGCTCCAGCTTGACGACGTCGGCGCCGAGGTCGGCGAGGATCTGTGTCGCGAACGGGCCGGAGAGGAACGTCGTCAGGTCGAGCACGCGGACGCCCTCGAGTGGCCGTCCACCCGGGCGTTCGGTATCGCCTTCGGCGCTCTCCGCTCCGATCGTCATGAGGCTCTTTCGAAGACGTGGACGGTGCACGCGCCGTGGTCGAGACCGCTTATGCCACCGCCGGTGACGTGCGTCAGCGCGATCCGGGCATCGGGCACCTGGCGCTCTCCGGCACGACCCGTGAGCTGCCAGAACGCCTCCACCACCTGCGCGGCACCGCTGGCGCCGACCGGGTGCCCCTTGGCGAGCAGGCCGCCGCTCGGGTTCACGACGGTGCTGCCTCCGTACGTGGTGCCCCCGGAACGCAGCAGGTCGGTCGACTCGCCGGGTTTGCACAGGCCGAGTGCCTCGTAGTACACGAGTTCGGCGACGCTGAACGCGTCGTGCAGCTCGACCATGTCGAGGTCGTCCGGTCCGAGACCCGCCTGGTTGTACGCCTGCTCGGCCGATCGGTACGTGATCTCGGGCCGCAGCATGTTCCTGAAGCCGGCCTGGAAGTCGCCGGAGTGCAGCACGGAAGCCCTCACCCGCAGCGACGCCGGGCGTCCGAGCCGCTCCCACACGTCGTCCGTCACCACGACGAGGGCGGCCGCGCCGTCGCCAGTGGGGCAGCACTGGAGCAGGGTGAGCGGATCGGCGATCGGCTTGGATGCCAGCACCTCGTCGACGGTCACCTCCTTGCGGTACTGGGCGTACGGGTTACGACTGCCGTGCCTGCGTGCTTTCACGCTCACCATCGCGAGGTCGTCGACCGTCGCGTCCCGCTCGTGGAGGTACCGGCGGGCGCGCATCGCGTACAGCGCGGGCATGACCATCCCCTGCCGGACCTCCCAGTCCTCGGTGACGAGTGGCAGCGTGCCGCCGCCGAACTGGGAGAGCTTGTCGACCCCGACGACCAGCGCGGTGTCGTGCTCGCCTCTGGCGAGCGCGTGCACGGCTTCGTACAACGCTGTCGCGCCGCCCGAGCACGCGTTGTCGACGTTGACGACCGGGATGTCCGAGATTCCGACTTCCTTGACGATGCGCTGTCCTGTGAGCATGCCTCCGAAGGCGTGGCCGCAGTACACGGACTCGATCTGCGTGGCGGCGAGACCACTGCACCGCAACGCGTCCGCGACGGGAGGCACGGCCAGCCCCGTGTACGACGACTCGCGGTGCCGACCCATCGGGATCATCGCCGCGCTGACGACGTGCACGCTCGTGCCGTTCATGCGCTCACCTCCGTGTCCGGCCCGAACGCCCACGAGCCGTCGGCCGCGACCTGCAGGCGCACCCGCTGGTCGACGGTGTAACCGTCCAGCTCGCCGGCCAGGTGAGCCAGCACTCGCGGCCCCTCGGGGAGGTCGACGTAGCCGAGGGTGTACGGCACTTCGCGGCTCGCCGACACCCGCACCGTCGAGTACGAGTACAGCCGACCGCTGGTGCTGAGCGGCATGTCCTCGAGGTCACTGCCGAGGCAGCCGAAGCAGACGGTGCGACGGGGAAAGGCCCGCGCGTCGCAGTGCCTGCATCTGCTCCCGACCAACCGGGGCGTCCCGTCCTCCGCCGTCGACAGGACGACGGGTTCGACGAGGTCCCGCAACGGCAACAGCTCGTGGGTCATGCTCACTCGATTCAGCTCGTGGCCATGGTCAGCGGATCGGGGCGGTCCAGGCGTCGTACCCGTACAGCCACTCGGGCGAGCCGCCGGACTTCATGAACGTGTTCTTCGCGGACTCCCTCTGCACCTTCGACGCGCGCTCGATCCGGTTGCGCTCGAAGCGCGCGAACGTCCGGTCGAAGTCGGATACGCCGTCCTCCTCGGCGCAGCGGTAGAGCACCACCGCGTCCTCCATCGCCATGGCCGCACCCTGTGCCATGTAGGGGACCATCGGGTGGCAGGCGTCGCCGATAAGCACCACCGGCCCCTCGTGCCAGGTCGGCATCGGCTCGCGGTCGTAGAGCGCCCACTTGAACGTGCTGTGCTCGACACCGATGACGGTGTGCACGTCGGGATGCGCGTCGGACATCGCCTCGCGGAGCTCACCGACGTCACCGCGGGTGGACCAGGACTCCTCCCGCCACTCTGTCTCCGGGATGCTCGTCGTGTAGTAGATCTCCTTGCCCTCGGTCACGTAGTAGATGACGATGTGCCTGTCGTCGCCCCACCACTTGGTGAAGTCGTCGTCGACGAGACGCGCGCAACGGTCCGCGGGCACGACGCCGCGGAACGCGACCCGTCCGGTGAAATGCAGCTCGTCGGCCCCGAACACCGCCTCACGCACCCGGGAGTGGATGCCGTCCGCGCCGATGACGAAGTCGGCGTGCACCGAGCCGCCGTCGGCGAAATCGAGGCGCACACCGTCGGACCGGTGATCCATCCCGACGAGCTGCCGGCCGTGCTCGACGGGCACCGCGCCCACGGCCGCCTCGACCAGCACATCGTGGAAGTCGGCGCGGTGCATCTGCAGGAACGGTCCGGCGAACGCGGTCTCCATCTCCTCGCCGAGCGGAAGGTAGGCGAGCACGTCCCCGGAGTCGAACCTGCGGCTGGTCCAGCCGGTCGGCCGACATGCCGTCTTGCGCATCTCGTCGAGCAGCCCCATGCCGCTGAGTGCTCTGGTGGCGTTCGGGCTGACGTTGATGCCGGCTCCCACGCGGGAGAATGCGGGTGCCTGCTCGTACACGACGACATCGCAGTCGAGCCGGTTCAACAGCGTCGCCGCCGCGAGACCGCCGGGTCCCGCCCCTACGACGGCGATGCTGGGTCGTCTTCCGGTCATGGACGTCCGCCCTTCATGATGGTGCTGCGCACGAACTCGTCGACCTCCGCCACGAACCTGTCCGGCACCTCGAGCGGGACCAGGTGCCCGGCCCCCGCGAACTCGACGTGCCGGACGTCGGGCAGGGCCGCGCACATCTCCTTCGTGATCGCCGCCGGCACGGACGCGTCGGCGCCTCCGCTCAGGACGAGCGCGGGCACGCCGAGACCGGCCAGCTCGTCCATCACGTCGAGCCGGGCGATCGCCCGCCATGTGCCGGCGTTCACCGTCGTGTCCGCCTCACCGAGCCAGCCGCGTACGTCGCTCACCACGCCGGGCAGCGTCGCTCTCGCCGCGGCGGGGAACCAACGCTCGATCGTCTCGTCGAGCATCCCGGCCATGCCGAGCTGCTGGGTACGGGCGCCGCGCGACTCCAGCACCTCGCGCATCTGCGGCGACGGCGCGGCCATGGTGTTCGCGAGCACCAGACCCGCGACCCGCGCCTCGTGCCGCACGGCGCAGAGCTGCGCGACCATCCCTCCGAGTGAGACACCCGCGAGGACGGCAGGCTCCGTCGGGAGCCGGTCCGCCAGGTCGTCGGCGAGGTCGACGAGGCTGAAGCCGGCAGGTGGCGCCGGGGCGTCACCGTGCCCCATCAGGTCGACCGCCCGGACATCGTGCCCCAGCCCGGTAAGGGCTGCGGCGACCCCGTCCCACATCCGTCGGTCGAGGCCGGCCGCGTGCAGCAGGACGATCGGCGGCATGTCGCCGTTCAGTGCTTCGCCCACGGCACCAACAACCGTTCGCAGATGTCACCGAGGAACACCGCACACGCGCCGCCGATCGCGACGCACAGCAGGCCGATGAACATCCGTGGGATGTCGAGCGTCTGCCACGACTGCCAGATGAAGTACCCGATGCCGTCGTTGGAGTTCACGAACTCCACGGACACGACGAGGATCAGTGCCTGACCGATGCCGAGCTTCACCCCGCTCATGATCGAGGGCAACGCGGCTGGAAGCACGACGCGGAAGTAGCGCATGATCCGGGGGAACGCGAAGGCGTGCGACACGTCCTCGTAGATCTGCGGCGTGTACAGCGTTCCGCTGAACGCCGAGAGTCCGACGACGAAGAACACCCCGAGCGACACGAGCGCGATCTTGCTGACGTTGCCGATGCCGAACGCGATGAGCAGCAGCGGCAGGATCGCCAGCTTGGGCATCGGATAGAGGGCGTAGACGAGCGGGGCGAGCGCGTACCTGATCACCCGCACGCTACCCATGAGTGTGCCGAGCAGGATGCCCGACGTCACACCGACCGCGATGCCGATGGCGATCCTGATGAGCGTCGCCACCACCTGCTTGCCGAGGTCACCGAGCAACGTGCCCGACGCTGCGTCCTCGATGGCTCTGGCCACGATGACCGAAGGCGCCGGAAAGAACCGCTTGTCCAGGATGTCTGCGCTCGAGCTGACCTGCCACGCCAGTAGGAGGAGGATGGGCAGCCCGGCGCCGAGCGCGATCCGCAGGCTGCGGTCGTTGCGACGACGCCTGCGGTAGTTCCGCTCGGCGGTCACGTTGGTCTCGGCCCGGATCGCCGGGGCAACATCGGTCGTCATCTGCGCCTCACCTCGTCTGGCTCGCCAGGGTGTCGCCGACCTCGGCCGCGAGAATCGTCCACAGCTCCTCGGTGAGGCGCCTGAACTCCGCCGTCGCCCTGACGGACATGACGGGGGCGTCCCGCGGGATGTCGATCCGCTGGACGTGGCGGATTCGCCCGGGCCGGGCCGTCATCACCACGACGCGGTCGGCGAGCGTCACCGCCTCCTCGATGTCGTGCGTGACGTAGAGGACCGTCGTCGACGTCTGCGCGAACAGCGTCAGCAACTCCTGCTGCATGATGAGCCGGCTCTGCGCGTCGAGCGCCGCGAACGGTTCGTCGAGGAGGAGCAGCAGCGGGTCCGCGGCGAGCGCTCTCGCCAGGGCCGCGCGCTGTTTCATGCCACCGGAGAGTTCGTGCGGGTAGGCGCTCCTGAAGTCGCGCAGCCCGACCATGGTGAGGTACTTATCCGACCGCTGACGACGTTCCGCTGCGCTACAGCCCAACGGTTTCAACGGAAGCTCGACGTTGCCGCCCACCGTCTGCCAGGGGAACAGGCTCTCCGACTGGAACACGGTGGCACTGGCGAGCCGCCGGTTGCGCTTTCCCGACGCACCGCGGTCGTGCCAGTGCACAGCGCCCTCGTAGTCCCTGTCCAGGCCGGCGAGCACGCGCAGCAGCGTGCTCTTCCCACATCCGCTCGGCCCGATGACCGCGAGCACCTCGCCCTGCTGGATCGTCGCCGAGATCCCGTTCAGCGCCAGGACCGGCTCGCCGGACTTGCCGAAGTACACCTTGCTCAGGCCGTCCACGTCGCACACGACCGAGCCGGTCTGCAGACGCCTTGACCCGTCTACTGTTCCGGTCTCCGCGGCACCGTCCGTCGCCGTCGATTCGGTACTGCTCAACCTGGTTCACCGTCCTGTTCACACGATCGCCGTCGCG
>JAFMQP010000185.1 GCA_017354575.1 Acidothermales bacterium
GCGCGGATCGACCGCCTCGCCTCGCGGGTACGTGCCCGGCTCGACGGCGGCGAGGTGCGGGGCGCCCAGCTGCCCGACGTGCGCCCGGCCTGCGCGAGCGGCCGGATCGCCGTGCGCTGGACGACCAGCGCGCTCTACGTGCGGGAGCTGCCACGTCCGGACGTCGACGAGGACGCCGCGCGGCTCGAGCTGTGCCGCCGGCACGTGCACGCGTTCGGGCCCACGACGCCGGCCGCGTTCGCGTGGTGGGCCGGTGTTCCGGGGCGGGACGCGCGGCGGACCCGGTCGGACCTGGCCGGTGAGCTCACGCAGGTGGAGCTCGACGGCCGCCGGGCCTGGATCCTCGCCGCGGACGAGCCGGCCGTCCGCCGGGCGGAGCCGATGGTCGGCGTCCGGCTGCTCGTCGCGCCCGACCTCCGGCTGCTCGGCCAGGACCGCACCGGGCTGTTCGTCGGCCCCGGGCTCGCCCAGCACTCGCCGGCCCAGGACACGTACCACCCGAACGGCCTGCTGGTGGACGGGCGCGTGGGGCCGGCGCGGGGACGGGTGGACGTCAGGGCGACCGAGCCGTTGCCGACGGCGACCCGGGACGCCGTCGTCGCCGAGGCGCTGTCCCTGCCCGTCCCGGGCGTGGAGATGTCGGTGCGGGTGAACGGTGAGTCGGCCTAGGCCGAACCGAAGGCCGCCCGCTCGTGCGCCTCGGGGATCTTCGGCTGGAACAGCTCGACCAGGTTGCCCGACGGGTCCTGCACCAAGGCCTGGTCGCCGCCGATCCCGTGGATGATGCCGCTGCGGAACGGGACACCGGCCGCCTCGAGCCGCTCGACGGTGCCTTCGAGGTCGGACACCTCCAGCGCGATCCGGTTCCAGCCACCCGGCCGCTGCGGCGTGCCGTCGTCCATCGGACGGGAGCCACCGCCCGGCTCGTCCGCGCCGATCGGCGAGACCAGCGTGAACCGCAGGTCGTCCCGCGCCAGCATCGCGAACGGCGGCGCGGGGTGCATCACCTCGCGGAAGCCCAGGTGCTGGCAGTAGAACGCGATCGCGGCGTCCACGTCGTCGACGATGTAGCGCACGGTGGCCATGGTTGTCGCCTCGTTCGGAGTGCGGGTCCGCGGACGAGCACGAGGGTACTCGTCCGGCGTCAGCGGAAGTCACGGCTGCGGGTGGACGTGGCGATGGGCAGCCGCTCGACCCGGGTGGCGAGCAGGTTGATCGCGCCGTCGGCGCGTTCCAGCCGGCCCGACACGACCAGCGCGGCGCTGTCGAGCACGACCTTCCTGCTCCTGCGGTACGTGGGCGGCAGGCAGATGACGTTGACCATGCCGGTCTCGTCCTCGAGGTTGAGGAACACCACGCCGCCGGCCGTGCCGGGACGCTGGCGGTGGGTGACGACGCCCGCGACGCGCAGCGCGGTGCCGTCGGCGAGGTCGCGCAACCGGCTCGCCGCGACGATGCCGGACGCGTCCAGCTCGGCGCGGACGTGCTGCACGGGATGGCTGTCGGGCGAGGACCCGGTGGCCCACAGGTCGGCGAAGGTCTGCTCGACCGGTGACATGGCGGGCAGGCGCGGCGCGGGCAGGCCGGGCGTGCTGCCGGGCAGCTGCCCGGGCCGGATCCCCGCGAGGCCGCCCGCCGCCCAGAGCGCCTCGCGCCTGGTGAGGCCGAAGCACCCGAACGCGCCGGCCGTCGCGAGCGCCTCGAGCGCCGGGACGCTCAGCTGGGTGCGCCTCGCGAGGTCCTCCATGCCGGTGTAGGGCTGCCCGGCCTCGATCGCCTCCGCCTGCTCGGTGCCGAGGTTGCGGACGGTGCCGAGGCCGAGCCGGATCGCCGGCTGCGGCTCGGCCGGCGCGTGCGCGAGCCCGCCGGGCACGGGCAGCGGCTCCTCCAGCGTCGCCTTCACCTTGCTGGCGTTGACGTCGACGCTGCGGACGACGACGCCGTGCCGCCGCACGTCGCCGACGAGCGTGTGTGGGCCGTAGAAGCCCATCGGCTGGTTGCGCAGCAGCGCCGCGGTGAACGCGGCGGGATAGTGGCGCTTGAGGTACGCGCTGGCGTAGACGAGGTGCGCGAAGCTGATCGCGTGCGACTCGGGGAACCCGAACCCGGCGAACCCGTGCAGCTTCTGGTAGATGTCCTCGGCGGTGGCCGCGTCGATCCCGTTCGCCGCCATGCCGGCGAGCAGCCGGTCGTGGAAGGCGGCGATGCGCTCCTCGGACCGCTTGGACGTCATCGCCTGGCGGAGCTGGTCGGCCTCGGTGGCGGAGAACCCGGCGGCGTCCATGGCGATCTGCATCATCTGTTCCTGGAACAGCGGCACGCCGTAGGTGCGTTCGAGCGCCTTCGCCATGGTGGGGTGCGGGGGGACGCGTTCCTCCGGCCTGTACCGCCGCCGCAGGTACGGGTGCACGGAACCGCCCTGGATGGGCCCGGGGCGGACGAGTGACACCTCGACGACGAGGTCGTAGAACTCCCTGGGACGCAGCCGCGGCAGGGTGGCCATCTGCGCGCGCGACTCGACCTGGAACACGCCGATCGTGTCGGCGTCGCAGAGCATGTCGTAGACCCGGGTGTCCTCCTTCGGGATGTTGTGCAGCCCGAACGAGACGCCGTGCGCCGCCTTGATGAGGTCGAACGCGTCGTGCAGCGCGGAGAGCATGCCGAGACCGAGCAGGTCGAACTTGACCAGCTTCAGCCAGGCGCAGTCGTCCTTGTCCCACTGGATCACGCTGCGGTCCGGCATCGTCGCCCACTCGACCGGGACCACCTCGCTGACCGGCTGGTCGCAGATGACCATGCCGCCGGAGTGGATGCCGAGGTGGCGGGGGAGCCGGGAGAGCCGCTGGGCGAGCTCGCCGACCGCGGCGGGCAGCTCCGGTTCGGCGGGGACGGGATCGCCGAAGCCGACGAGCCTGGACCAGGCGTCGCGCTGGCCGGTGCCGAACCCGAGCGCCTTCGCGGCGTCGCGGACCGCCATCTTGGGCCGGTACATGATGACGTTGGCGACCTGCGCGGCGCGGTCGCGTCCGTAGGTGGTGTAGACGTGCTGGATGACCTCCTCGCGCCGGCCGTTCTCGATGTCGAGGTCGATGTCCGGCGGCCCCTCCCGGCCGGGGGCGAGGAACCGCTCGAACAGCAGGGTGTACTGGACGGCGTCGACGTTCGTGATGCCGAGCGCGTAGCAGACCGCGGAATTCGCCGCAGACCCGCGGCCCTGGCAGAGGATCCGCGCCTCGTGACAGAACTCGACGATCTCGTGCACGATCAGGAAGTAGCCGGGAAAGCCGGTGGCCTCGATGATCGCGAGCTCCCGGTCGATCTGCCCGTATGCGTCCGGCCGCTGCGCGCGGGTGCCGTACCGCCGCGCGGCGCCCTTGTAGGTCTGCTCTCGCAGGTGCTCGGCCACGGTCCGCCCCTCGGTCACCTGGGGCGTGGGCAGCGCGGGTGCCACCTCGTCGAAGCCGAACGCGCAGGCGCGGGCGAGCTCGGCCGTGGCCGCCACGACACCGGGGAACCTGGCGAGCCGGGCGGTCATCTCGGCCCCGGACCGCAGGTGGGCGGTGCGCGTGGCGGGCAGCCAGCCGACCATCTCGTCCAGGCTGCGCCGCGCCCGCACGGACGCGACCGCGGTGGCGAGGTCGCCCTCCCGCGGCCCCGCGTAGTGCACGTTGTTGGACGCCACCACGCCGACGCCGACCTCGCCGGCCAACGCGTACAGGGCGTCGTTGCGCGGGTCGTCGAGCGGCTGGTCGTGGTCGACGAGCTCGGCGAACACGTTGCCGCGGCCGAACATCCCGACGAGGGCACGCAGCTCCCGGCGGGCCGCGTCGGCGTCGCCGCGGGCCAGGACCGCGGGGACCGCGCCCTTGCGGCACCCGGTGAGCACCGCCCAGTGGCCGCCGTGCGTGTCGGCGAGCGCGGGCACGTCGTAGACCGGCCGGCCCTTCTGCCCGCCCGCGAGCTGCGCGGCGCTGATCGTGCGGCACAGCCGCCGGTAGCCCTCCGAGTCGCGGGCGAGGACGAGCAGGTGGCGACCGGTCGGGTCGGGGACGCCGGTCTGCGGGGCGGAAAGGCCGAGGCTGAGCTCCGCGCCGAAGACCGTGCGGAGATCGGTGTCCTTCGCCGCCTGCGCGAACTGTGCGACGCCGTACATGCCGTCGTGGTCGGTGAGGGCGAGTGCCTCGACGCCGAGGGCCAGCGCCTCGCGGACGAGTGCCTCGGGCGGGGAACAGCCGTCGAGGAAGCTGTACGAGCTGTGGCAGTGCAGCTCGGCCCAGGGCACGGGCGGGGGCGCGGTGGGAGCCGGCGTCGGCGTCGGCCTGGCCGTGGTCGGGGGTGCGGGACGGCGTCGCGGCACGCGCCGCTCGCCATGGTCGCCCGGATGGGTGCGCCAGGACAGCCGTTCCTCGAATTCGCGCCAGGAGATGGCGGGGTTGTGCCAGCCCATGCCTCATTATCGAACACACGTTCGATCGACGTCAACCGTCGATTCCCGCCGGCGTCGTTCGTGTAGGGGACGAGAAGCCGGTACGGTGCCGGCGACACGACCGAGACGAGGCCGACCATGAAGTACCTGCTCAGCGTCTACCAGCCCCAGGGCACCCCGCCACCGCCGGCGGAGCTGGAGAAGATCATGCGCGACGTCCGGGCCGTCGACGACGAGATGCGCACCGCCGGGGTCTGGGTGTTCTCCGGCGGGCTCGACTCGCCGAGCACCGCCACCGTGCTGCGCGCCAAGGGCGGCGACGTGCTCACCACCGACGGACCGTTCACCGAGGCGAAGGAGTACCTCGGCGGGCTCACCATCATCGACGTACCGGACCTCGACGTGGCACTCGCGTGGGGCCGCAAGACCGCCGCCGCCACGACCCTGCCGATCGAGGTCCGCCCGTTCTACGACGAGCACTGACGAGCAGCGATGCCCGACGTCCCGGCGACGAGCCGGGCCGAGATCGAGCGCGTCTTCCGTGCGGAGTACGGGCGCGCCGTGTCCGTCCTGGTCCGCGTCCTCGGCGACATCGACGCCGCCGAGGAGGCGGTCCAGGAGGCGTTCGCCGTCGCGGTCGAGCGCTGGCCGTCCGCCGGGCTCCCGCCGAGCCCGGCGGGCTGGATCATCACGACCGCGCGGAACAAGGCGATCGACCGGCTGCGCCGGGAGGCGTCCCGCCACGACCGGCACGCCCAGGCGCAGCTGCTGCACGCCGTCGACGACCCGGTGGAGGAAGGCGCCGTGCGTGACGACCGGCTGCGACTCATCTTCACCTGCTGCCACCCTGCCCTCGCCGTCCCCGCCCAGGTGGCGCTGACCCTGCGGCTGCTTGGCGGGCTCACCACGACAGAGATCGCCCGCGCGTTCCTCGTGCCCGAGGCGACCATGGCCCAGCGGATCGTCCGGGCGAAGGGGAAGATCCGCGGCGCGCGGATCCCGTACCGCGTACCCCGCGAGGCGGACCTGCCGGAGCGGCTGCGCGCCGTGCTCGCGGTCGTGTACCTGGTCTTCAACGAGGGGTACGCCGCCAGCTCGGGCGACCGACTCGTGCGCGAGGACCTGTGCGCCGAGGCGATCCGGCTCGGCCGGTTGCTCGTCGAGCTGATGCCGGACGAGCCGGAGGCCATGGGGCTGCTGGCGCTCATGCTGCTCGTGGAGTCCCGGCGCGCGACCCGTACCACGGCGGACGCCGCCGTCGTGTCGCTTGCCGACCAGGACCGCGGCCGATGGGACCGCGACCTGATCGCCGAGGGGCAGAAGCTGGTGCGGCGGTGCCTGCGGCGCGGCCGGCCGGGCCCGTACCAGATCCAGGCCGCGATCAACGCGGTGCACAGCGACGCCGCCACGGCGGCCGACACCGACTGGCGGCAGATCGTCCAGCTCTACGACCAGCTGCTCGCGCTCACGCCGACGCCGGTCGTGGCGCTGAACCGGGCCGTCGCCGTCGCCGAGGTCGACGGCCCGGCCGCCGGGCTCGCCGTCGTCGACGAGCTGGACCTCGGTGCGTACCACCCGTTCCACGTCGTCCGCGCCGACCTGCTGCGGCGGCTCGGCCGTACCGCGGAGGCCGCGCGCGCGTACGACGCGGCGATCGACGGCAGCGCGAACGCGGCCGAGCGCGAGTTCCTGCGCCGGCGACGTGCCGCGCTCGACCCGCCGTCCCCGTGAGCAAGGGGTTGTGCAGAGGCCTGCATAGGGATGGAATCGGAGCGTTGTCCCGCAGGTGGCGAAGGCCAGGAAGAGGACGTCCGTGTCGAGCCAGCCGTGGCTGCACCAGCAGGGTGTGGAGGTCCAGGAGTTCGGCGGCGTACGCCAGTTCCCGCTGGGCCTGTCGCGGGACGCCCGGATGTACTCCTGTCAGCGGTTGAACCGGGTGCTGTCCGACACGCAGATCCTGCACGCGCTCTACAAGAAGCACCACTGGCTGATGCGCGGCCCGACGTTCTACCAACTGCACCTGTTGCTCGACAAGCACGCGGGTGAGCAGCTGGCGCTGGTCGACACGGTCGCCGAGCGCGTCCAGACCCTCGGCGGCGTCGCCGTGGGCGACCCGAGGCACGTCGCCGAGATCACCAAGGTGCCGCGCCCGCCGGACGGCGTCGAGGAGGTGCCCGCGATGCTGTCCCGGCTGCTCGAGGCGCACGAGATCATCCTCGACGACGCCCACGACGCGGCGAAGCGGACCGCCGAACTCGGCGACGACGGCACCAACGACCTGCTCGTCTCGGACGTGATCCGCACCGGCGAGATGCAGGCGTGGTTCCTCGCCGAGCACCTGGTCGACACCCCGCTCGTGCACAGCTGAGGCCGGCGAGGTGACCGACGAGCTGTACTACCGGCCGGCGACGGAGATGGCCCGATGGTAAGGCGCCGCGACGTGTCCGCGCGCGAGCTCCTCGAGCTGCACCTGCGCAGGATCGAGGACGTCAACCCGGCGGTCAACGCGATCGTGACGACGGACGTCGAGGGCGCACCGTGCGGCCGCCGCGGCGGACGAGCGGAGGGCCCGCGGCGAGCCGCTCGGCCCGTTGCACGGGTTGCCCGTCGCCCACAAGGACACGAACCTGACCGCGGGTATGCGCACCACGTTCGGTTCGCCGGTGCACGCGGACTTCGTGCCCGCCGAGGACGACCTCGTCGTGGCCAGGATCGCTGCGGCGGGGGCGATCCGCGTCGGCAAGACGAACGTGCCGGAGTTCGGCGCCGGCTCGCACACCTTCAACCCGGTCTTGGGCGTCACGCGCAACCCGTATCGTCGACTTCTTCGAGCGCTACGACGTGCTCCTCGCGCCGACCACGCAGGTGCTCCCGTTCGACGTCGAGACCGAATATCCGACGGTCGTCGCCGGGGTCCCGCAATCCACCTACATGGACTGGATGCGTTCGTGCACGCTGATCTCCGCCACCGGCTGCCCGGCGCTCTCCGTCCCCGCCGGCTTCTCGCCGGACGGGCTTCCCGTCGGCCTCGGTGATCGGGCCGCCCCGCGCCGACCGGTTCGTGCTGGAGTTCGGTCGGGCGGTGGAGCAGGCGACCGGCCACGGGTCGCGCCGGCCGCCGTTGTGAGGTCAGTACCGTGCCTCGGCCCACCACCTTTCGTCGCGGAGCAGCAGCAGCCAGGCCCGGTCGTCCTCGGTCGTCACCTGGAACCGCGCGAACCGCACCCGTCGCGCGGGGTCCCACCAGAACTCCTCGGCCGGCCACGGCCCCGTCCACCCGGTGACGCGCACCGGCCCGCCGCCGTCCGGCCGGACGGCCA
>JAFMQP010000186.1 GCA_017354575.1 Acidothermales bacterium
GTCGATCTCGACGAGGTCGAGTGCGTCTTGCAGCGCGGTGATCCGTTCGGCGTGGACGCGTGCGCTGAGGTGGTCGGTGCGGCCGCCTGGCGTGAGGCGTTGGCGGAGCATGCGGGTCTCGTCGTGGTGGGGGAGGTAGCCGAGGCGGACGCGGAGGATGAACCGGTCGAGTTGCGCCTCGGGCAGGGGGTAGGTGCCCTCGTACTCGATCGGGTTGTCGGTGGCCAGCACGACGAACGGCACGGGCAGCCGGCGGGTCTCGCCGTCGGCGCTGACCTGACCCTCGGACATGGCTTCGAGGAGCGCGGCCTGTGTCTTGGGCGGGGTGCGGTTGATCTCGTCGGCGAGCAGCAGGTTGGTGAAGACCGGGCCGGGGCGGAAGGTCATGGTGCCGGCGGCCTGGTCGTAGAAGTTGGCGCCGGTGAGGTCGCTGGGGAGCAGGTCGGGCGTGAACTGGACGCGGGTGAACCGCAGGCCGAGTGCGGTGGCGAACGACCGTGCCATCAGGGTCTTGCCGAGGCCGGGGAGGTCCTCGAGCAGGACGTGCCCGCCGGCGAGGATGCCGAGCAGTACCAGCTCGAGCACGTCGCGTTTGCCGACGACGGCCTTCTCCACCTCGTCCAGGACCCCCGACGCGTCCGCGTACACCGCGGTCACGGTCTCGTTCGGCACGACGGTCATCGGTCAGAGCTCCTCGAGTCTTCGCACGAGCGCGGTGAGGGTGGCGTGGTCGACGCCGCCGCCGTCGGTGTCACCGGACGGTGGCCACGACGGGCGTAGCCAGGGCCAGAGCCGTTCGCCGACGTGGGCGCGCAACAGCGGCCACGCCTCGTCCTCGCCGACGCCGCGCGCGGCCACCACCCGGTTGACCGCCAGCCGGCCGAGCAGCCGCCGCGTCCTGATGTCGTACTCCCGCGGAGTTGCCCGCGGCGAGCAACGCCGTCTCGATCTGCCGGAACGCCGGGTACGCCGCGTTGTCGAGCGTCTCGTCGCGGCGGCGCCCCGTGCGCGGCACGGGTTCGGCCGGATCGGGTACGACCAGCCGCATGCCCAGCAGCACGCCCGCCCACGCGACGCCGAACGCGACCAGCGCGCCGCCGGCGCCGGCGAGCGTGTAACCGGCCAGCACCACCCCGGCGGCGAACGCGACGCCGAAGCCGAGCAGCAACCGGTTGCGCGTCATGCCCGCGCCCGGGTTTCCACGCGGCCACGCTCGCGGCCCCCGGTGGAAATGATCATGTTATGTAGGCGATTTCCGTGACCACACGCTGAGTTCCAGCTGCACATGGTGGGCAAGCCATGTGAAGGTGCAGTACGCGATGTGATCACGGAAATGACGTACATAACATGATCATTTCGAGACCGCGGCGACAACAGCGACCGCGGCGACCGCGGCATGCGTGTCGTGGGGCGACGGGTCATGGCCGTGCCCGGTCACGGGGCGCGGCGAGCAGCTCGGCGAGCGCGTTCCTGGCCGTCGCGACGTCGGGCGCGTCGACCGGCCGGCTGCTGAACCTCGCCCGGCCGAACAGCTCGACCAGCGTCCGCGCCGCGCGGTCCGACGTGACGACGTCGCGCCCGCGCGCCCGGGAGAGCAGCTCCTCCGGGGTCTGCGCCGGCGAGCGTTCGACGCCCGCCTCCGCGAGGTTGCGCTCCATCGCCTCGTAGCACGCGATCACGGCGCCACGCGGGTCGGCGGACGCGTCGAGCGCGCGGCGTCCGGCCCGCAACGCGGTGTCGCGGGCGTCGGGTGCGGGGACGGGTTCGTCGGGGGGCGACGGCGGCCTGGCGCGGCGGCGCTGCCAGAGCGCGACCGCGACGACGCCGGCGACCGCGAGCACGACGACGCCGAGCCAGATCAGCCACAGCGTGCCGGCACCCGGCGGGAGGCCTACGTCCGGCCGGTGCGTCGACCCGGCCGACGGCCCGAGGCTGGGCAGCAGCCGCGGCCGGTTCGCGTCCCGGAAGTGCCGGATGAGCCAGGAGGCCAGCAACAGCGCCAGGACGAACGCGGTCAGGTTGACGGCCACGACGATCCACCTGTTGGTCGGCGACCGCGAGTCGCCGCCGTCCCGCTTCCTGCGCCGGCGCCGGGTCACCGCCAGCAGCACCACGAGCACCAGGCCGATCGCCTCCACCGCCAGGAACGTGGTGGTCACCGTCGTCGGCGACAGCCGCGGGGGCGAACGGAACGGGACCGACGTGTGCGCGCGGGCGTACACCCCGGCCGCGACGAGGACGACCAGCAGCGCGGCGAGCACCAGGCGGACGACCGGCCACGCGCTCCGGCCGCCCGGTTCGGGTGCGGACATGTGCGCATTCTGCCCCACGCGTGCCCGCGGGCGTAGCCTCAGCGGCCGGGCACCCACAACCTGCCCGCCGCCGGCGAGGACGGCGTCGGCGCTGCCGGCGGGTCGGCCGCGCCGGTCGTGGGCGGCGCCGGCATCCGCTCCAGGTCGTTCTCCTCCACCTCGCCCGGCTCGCCGCGACCCTCCGCGGTCACCTGCGCGAGCCGCAGCTGCCCCAGGGCGTCGTCGATCTGGCGGACGAGGTCGCGGGGCAGATGGTCACGAGCGTGGGTGGCGGAGACCGTGGCCAGGTCGATCAGCAGCCGGGCGTCGCGCCGCCCGAGCTTGGCCTGGGCGGCGCTCAGCAACGAGAACACCGCGTCGGCGACGAGCTGGTCGGCGGGCAGGGTACGCAGCTGCCGCCTGTACTCCCTGACGTCCTCTGCGCTGGGTGCGTCGGTATCAGCGGTGCCCATGAGACCTCCACAAGCTTCCGGCGTCGTCGATCATAGAACCATGGTCCCGCCCGACGTCTACGCGGACGCGACCGAGCCGCTCGTCGTCGCGGCGGTGTACGCCGACGGTACGGCCGCCGTCCTGAAGATCCACGTTCCCGGACGCGGCACGGCTGCCGAGGAAGAGGCCACCGTGCTGCGGCTCGGCGCCGGCGCGGGTTCCGCCCGGCTGCTGTGCCAGGACCTCGCGCGCGGTGCGCTCCTCCTCGATCGGCTCGGGCCGTCGTTGCACGCCCCGGGCGCGGCACGGGCGAGGTTCGAGATCCTGTGCGACGCGGCGCGGCGGGCGCGGGCCGGTTCAGGCCGCGCGGTAGAGCAACCGCTGTTCGAGCTCGCGGGCGGCGTTGCGAAGTGGCGTGCGGAACTTCTTCATGCCGGCCTCGGTGTACCGGTACGAGGGGACCGTCACGTTGAAGTAGGCGAGGGGCGGCAGCCGACGGTCGCAGACCGCGGCGGTTGCGCCGCCCCAGTCCGGCAGGTGCTCCTGGTACGCGACGGCGAACCGGTCGGCCCTGACCCGCTCGAGCTCCGCCCGTAACTGGTCGGGGTCGGTGACCGTGCGCTCGGTGAACGCCTCCAGCGGCTCGGCCAGGATCTGGTCTCGCTCCCAGTCGGGGAGGAAGGCGAGGAAGACCTTGCCCGCCGACCCGCAGTGCAGCGGTACCTCCAGGTTCGCGAGGTCGACCTGTACCGGGTTGGCCGCGCGCACCTCGTCCAGGACGATCAACTTGCGGCCGCTCGCCACCTGAAGGTAGACGGACTCCTTCAGCTCGCCGCCGAGCTTCTCCAGGACGGGACGCGCCACCCGCACGAGGGACGAGGCACCGGACACCCGGGCGATCCGCGCGGCGCCGTAGCCCACCGTGTACGTCCCGGTGCGCGGGTCGCGCTCGACCAGGTCGAAGTGCTCCAGGGTCACGAGCAGCCGCCAGGCGGTGGCCCGGTTCACCCCGGCCCGGCGCGCGATCTCGGTGGCCGACGGAGGGGACTCGCTGGCGGCGATCTCGTCGAGCATCGTCAAAGCCCGTTCCACGGACTGGACCAGACGGGGGTGGTCCTCGGACCGGCCAGCTTGACCTCTGTCCAAAGCCCCTGCCATGCTGCCATCGTACATCAGGTGTTGCGCGATGGCAGCAGACGGGAGGCGCGGATGTCGGTGGTCGATCGCGACCCGGGCGAGTTGCCCAGGGCGGTGCGGGAGGTCAGGGACACCTGGATCCCCATGCCGGACGGCACGCGCCTGTCGGCGCGCATCTGGCTCCCCGAGGACGCGGACGCCGACCCGGTGCCCGGCATCCTGGAGCTGCTGCCGTACCGCAAGAGCGACGGGACGGTGTTGCGCGACGCGACGAACGCCGCGTGGTTCGCCGGCCACGGCTATGCGGTGGTCCGGGTCGACATCCGCGGCACGGGCAACTCCGAGGGCCTGATCACCGACGAGTACACGCCACAGGAGCTCGACGACGGCGTCGCGTGCATCGCGTGGATCGCGGCGCAACCGTGGTGCACCGGCAAGGTCGGCATCATGGGGATCTCGTGGGGCGGGTTCAACGGCCTGCAGATCGCCGCGCTGCAACCGCCGGAGCTGCACGCCGCGCTGTCGCTGTGCTCGACCGACGACAGGTACGCCGACGACGTGCACTACTGGGGCGGCACGCTGCTCGCCGACCAGCAACTGCCGTGGGCGACGTCGATGCTCGCCCGCAACGCGCTGCCGCCCGAGCCCGAGGTGTGGGGCGACGACTGGCTCGCCGAGTGGGAACGTCGGCTGGACGAGACGCCGCCGTTCGTCCGCGCATGGCTGGAACACCAGCGTCGCGACGAGTTCTGGCGGCACGGCTCGGTCTGCGAGGACCCGGCCGCGATCCGTTGCCCCGTCTTCCTGGTGAGCGGCTGGGTGGACGCGTACCGCGACGCGGTGTTCCGGATGCTCGGCTCGTTCGACGTGCCCCGCCGCGGACTGGTGGGGCCGTGGGCGCACCTCTGGCCGCACGTCGCCGAGCCCGGTCCGCAGATCGGCTTCCTGCAGGAGGCCCTGCGGTGGTGGGACAGGTGGCTCAAGGACGTGCCCAACGGCGTCGAGCATGAGCCGATGGTGCGCACCTGGCTGCAGGAGTCCGTACCGCCGCGCGGGCACTACGAGGAACGTCCGGGGCGGTGGGTCGTCGAGGACAGGTGGCCGTCGCCGAACGTCGAGGACCGGGCACTCCACCTCGGCCCGGGGACGGCGACGTTCGACGGCGCATCGGTGCCCGACGCCGCCGTCGAGCTGCTGTCCGTGCAGTCGCACGGCGTCCTCGGCGGTCGTTCGTGTTCGTACGCGGCCGCGTACGAACTGGCCGTCGACCAACGCCGCGACGACGCCGTCTCCGCCTGCTTCGACACCGCACCACTTGACGAACCGGTCGAGATCCTCGGCATCGCGGAGGCGGTTCTCGAGGTCAGCTCGGACCGGCCGGAGGCGTTGGTGGCGGTGCGTGTCTGCGACATCGCGCCCGACGGGTCGTCGCGGCTGATCACGCGTGGCGTGCTGAATCTCACCCACAGGGACGGCCACGAGAACCCCGCGCCACTCGTGCCGGGCGAGCGGTACCGTGTGCGATTCCCGTTGCACGCCATCGGTTACTCGGTGCCGAAGGGGCATCGGCTGCGGGTCGCGCTGGCGCCCGCTCTTTGGCCCATGGCCTGGCCGTCGCCCGAGCCGACCAGGCTCACCCTCCACGTGCCGGGCTCGCGGTTGCACCTCCCGGTGCGCGTGCGCGGTGTGGACGCGGCAGTGCCGTTCGCCGACCCGGAACGGCGGCGTCCGTTCGAGCACGAGCTGCTGCAGGAGCCCGACGTCGGTACAATTACTCACGACCTGGCCACCGGTCGGGTCGTCACCGTCTACCAGGGCGGTGGCGGCTTCGTCCGGCAGGAGCTGGGCCTGCCGATGCGGAAGCACACCACCGAACGGGACGTCTTCGAGATCGCCGACGACGACCCGACGTCGGCAGCGGTCACGTCGAAACGCCGTATCGAGGTGTCGCGAGGTGACTGGCACGTCAGCGTTGCCGCAGAAGGCCGACTGACGTGCGACGTCGACACGTTCCACGTGCGGACGGGACTGACGGCGTACCACGGCGACGAGGCCGTCTTCGAACGTGAGTGGTCCTTCAGCGTGCCACGCAATCTGACCTAAGAGGTGAGTCGATGAACCCCGAGAAGTTCGACCTACCGGCGACCTGGTCCCGCCGAGGCTTCCTGAAAGGCGGCGGCCTGTTGCTCGCCGCGGTCGGTGGCGCGCCGGTCCTCGCCGCGTGCGGCAACGTCAAGGGGGACGACAGCACGAGCGACAACGGCGTGCTCGCGATCCGCACGGTGCAGGACATCGTGAGCCTCGACCCGGCGTTCATGGCGTCCACGACCGACGACGCCGTCATGATCTGCGTGGCCGAGAACCTCATCACCTACCGGGCGGGCGACACCAAGCCGGTCTACGAGCTGGCCGAGAACATCACCTCGTCGAAGGACGGGCTCACTCACGAGTTCACGCTCAAGAAGGGCATGCAGTTCCACGGCGGCTACGGAGAAGTGACCGCGGAGGACGTGAAGTTCTCGTTCGAACGGATCGCCGGCCTCACCAAGCCGAACCTCGGCTCGACCTACCAGGGCGACTGGGCGACGCTGGAGGAGGTCGAGGTCACCGGCAGGTACACCGGCGTCATCAAGCTGAAGAAGCCGTTCGCGCCGCTCTTCTACACCACGCTTCCCGGCAACTCCGGGATCGTGCTCTCCAAGGCGGCGTACGAGAAACTCGGCAAGAAGTTCGCGACCCACCCCGTCGGCAGCGGGCCGTTCGAGTTCGTGGAATGGAAGCGCGGCCAGCATACCCTGTTGCGTCGCTTCGCCAAGTGGGCCGACCCGAGCAAGAAGTGGGCTACGCCGCCCAAGTGGAAGCAGCTCAAGTTCGTGCCGGTCACCGAGGACAGCTCGGCCGACGTGGCCGTCGAGACGCACGACGTCGACATGGGCCAGATCTCGTACTCGTCGGTGAAGCGGTTCGAGAAGAACCACGACTTCAAGGTCACCACGCAGCCGACGCTCGACTACGCGTTCATCGGCTTCAACGTCAAGGATCCCAAGCTTTCCGACATCCGCGTGCGCAAGGCACTCCGGCAGGCGCTGGACATCGACTCGATGCTCGCCGCGGCGTTCGACGGCCAGACCAGGCGCGCGTACTCCCTTGTCGCGCCCGGCGTGCCGATCGGCTACTGGAAGGACGCCCCGCGCTACCAGCCGGACGCCGCCGCGGCGAAGCAGCAGCTCCAGGCGGCCGGTGTCAGCGGGCTGAAACTGGAGATGGCGATCGGCGACGAGCCTGGCGCGAGGCAGATCGCCGAGATCGCACAGCAGAACCTGAAGCAGATCGGCGTCCAGCTCTCGATCAGGGACTACCCGGACGACCAGATGCACCAGCAGGTCAAGAAACTGCAGATGTTCTACATCTCGTTCAGCAACCAGGCCGACCCGTCATGGGCCACGGTGTGGTTCACCAGCGACCAGGTCGGCGACTGGAACTTCATGTCGTGGTCGAACAAGGAGTTCGACAAGATGCACGCGGACGCGTTGGTGGAGCTCGACCCGGCACGCAGGAACACGCTGTACGTCGACATGCAGAAGCTGATGGACGAGCAGGCACTCGCCGCCTGGGTCATGTACCGGACGAACCATTACGCCCACCCGAAGGACATGGACCTCTCGCTGATCACGCAACGGTTCGCGAAGTACCGGGCCTGGGCGTTCACCTCCTGAGGACGGCTGTCGTGCTTCGCTACCTCCTCTGGCGGCTCGTGATGACGCTCATGGTCGCCGTCATCGTCACAACGGTCCTCGGCATGCTGGCCAACATCATTCCGGGCGATCCGGTGACCCTCGTCATGGGACCGCGCGCGAG
>JAFMQP010000187.1 GCA_017354575.1 Acidothermales bacterium
CGCAGCTGCCCGGACGCGCCCGCGAGCAGCGCCTGCGACAGCACCGGGTAGCGCGTCCGCACGAGCGGATGCGCCGCGAGGTCGCTGTTGCGCACGCCGGCGCCGATGCGCAGCCCGCCGCCGGGAAGCGGGTCGACGCCGTCGAGCGGCAGCGCGGTGACGTCCACGAGCGTGTCTGGACGCGCGACGCCGAGCTTCATGTGGTCGACCAGGTTCGTGCCGCCGGCGAGGAACACCGCGGTCGGCCGGCTCGCGACAGCCGTGACCGCGGCGCCGACGTCCGCGGGACGCTCGTAGTCGAACGGGATCACGTGGCCACCTCCCTGATCGCCGCGACGATGTTGGCGTACGCGCCGCATCGGCACAGGTTGCCGCTCATCCGTTCCCTGATCTCCTCCTCGGTCGGCTCGACCGGGCCGTTGTCGCCGCTGGTGACGTGGCTGGGCCAGCCTGCCTTCAGCTCCTGGAGCATGCCGACGGCCGAGCAGACCTGGCCGGGCGTGCAGTAGCCGCACTGCAGCCCGTCGTGGTCGACGAAGGCCTGGGCGACCGGGTGCAGCTGCTCGCCGTCGGACAGCCCGCCCGCCGTGGTGACCTCCGCACCGTCGACGGCGACGGCGAACACCAGACAGGAGTTCACTCTGCGGCCGTCCAGCAGCACCGTGCACGCGCCGCACTGGCCGTGGTCGCAGCCCTTCTTCGGCGACGTCACGCCGAGGCGTTCCCGTAGCGCGTCGAGCAGCGTCGTCCTCGTGTCGAGGTCGACGGTGCGCTCGGCCCCGTCGACCCGCAGGGTTGTCCGTGCGTCCATGCGGGACCCCTCCCCGTGCGGTGGCGCGCCAAACGTCGGCAGCCTAGCGGCCCGTTTCGCCACCCTGGCCCCGGGTAATCGACTGCGGTGCGACTCGATCACACGCAGGCGCCCGTCCTCGAGGCCGTCGCCGACTACCACAGGCGCGGCGAGCTGCCGTTCACACCGCCCGGCCACAAGCAGGCGCGCGGCGCCGACCCGCGGGCCCGCGCCGTCCTCGGCGACGCCGTCTACACCACGGACATGCTCGCGATCTCCGGGATGGACGACCGGACGTCGTCGGCGAAGGTGCTGGACCGGGCCGAGGAGCTGATGGCCGACGCGGTCGGCGCCGAGCACACCTTCTTCACCACGTGCGGCAGCTCGCTGTCGGTCAAGAGCGCGATGCTCGCGGTCGCCGGGCCGCACGAGAAGCTGATCGTCGGCCGGGACGCGCACAAGTCGGTGATCTCGGGACTGGTGCTGAGCGGCATCGACCCGGTGTGGGTGTCGCCGTCGTGGGACGCCGATCTGCACCTCGCGCATCCGCCGTCGCCGGCGGCGTTCGCCCAGGCGTTCGAACGCGATCCCGACGCGCGGGGGGCGCTGGTCGTCTCCCCCACTCCCTACGGCACGTGCGCCGACCTCGCGGCGATCGCGAAGGTCTGCCACCGGTACGGCGCGCCGCTGATCGTGGACGAGGCGTGGGGCGCGCACCTGCCCTTCCATCCCGACCTGCCGGCGTGGGCGATGAACGCCGGCGCCGACGTCTGCGTCACCAGCGTGCACAAGATGGGCGCCGGGCTGGAGCAGGGCTCGGTGTTCCACCAGCAGGGCGAGCTCGTCGACCCCACCGTGCTGCGGTCGCGCGCCGACCTGCTCGGCACGACGAGCCCGTCCGTGCCGATCTACGCCGGGATGGACGCATGGCGCCGGCAGATGGTGGAAAGCGGCCGGGAGCTGCTGCAGGCCGCCATCGACCGCGCGTTCCGAGTACGCGACGCGATCGAGGCGATCCCGGGAATGCACGTGCACGGCGCCGAGTTCCTCGGCCCGGACCGCGCGTACGAGCTGGACCCGTTGCAGGTGATCGTGGACGTCTCAGGACTGGGCTGCACCGGATACCACGCCGCCGACTGGCTCCGTGAGACGCACGCGGTCAACCTGCACCTGTCGGACCATCGGCGTGCGAGCGTTCAGCTGACGTTCGCCGACGACGACACGACCGTCACCGCGCTGCTCGACGGCATGCACGACCTGGCGAAGCATGCGCCGGAGTGGGACGACGCGGTCGTCGAGGTGCCCGAGCCGGGCCAGCTGATGAACGAGCAGGCATGCCTGCCGCGGGACGCGTACTTCGGGCACGTCGAGCAGGTACCAGCCGACCGCGCCGTCGGCCGGGTCAGCGCGGAGATGCTGACGCCGTACCCGCCCGGCATCCCCACGATCCTGCCCGGCGAGCAGGTGACCTCGCCGGTCGTCCGGTACCTGCGCACCGGTCTCGCCGCCGGGATGGTGGTGCCCGACGCCGCCGACCCGTCGCTGGAGACGCTGCGCGTACTGGTGTGACCCCACAGGGACCGGGCACGATGGCGGCGTGGACGGTGGTGCGGACGTTCGGCAGCCGGACCCCGGCAGCGTCTCGGTGCGTGAGACCCTCGGGTTCGAGATGCTCGCCGAGGCCCGGGTGCTCGCGGGCACAAGGGGCCTGGACCGGCGGGTGCAGCGGCTCAGCGTGATGACCGTCCCGGACATCGTCCGCTGGACCAAGGACCACGAGCTGCTGCTGACCACGGGCTATCCGCTGCCGAACGCGCCACAGGAGCTGGTGAAGCTGCTCACCGAACTCGACGCGCGCGGCGTCGCCGCGGTGGGCGTCAAGTACGGCTCGTACGGCCCCGGCATCCTGCCCGAGGCGCTCGACGCCGCGGACACGCTCGGCCTGCCGATCATCGACATACCAGAGGCGGTGGCGTTCGACGACCTGTTGAGTCACGTCCTGTCCCACATCGTGAACAGGCAGGCGGACGCGACTACCCGGAGCCGGGCGCGTTCTACCGCAAGGACGGCGTGCTCGGCGGCGTGAAGTGGGCAGGGCCGCTGTCGTTCGTCCTGGGCATCGTGGTGTCGATCCCGTTCATGGCGACGAACCTCTACGTCGGCCCCATCGGGCACGCGCTCGACGGCGCCGACCTGAGCTACTTCGTCTCGTTCGTCGTCGCGGGCGTGGCATACGCGATCGTCGCCAGGCCCGCCACCCGCGTGGTCACCGCGACGGACAGGGCGACGGCCGCACCGTAGCGCGACGAGGCCCGCGGGGGACTCCCCTGCCGAGTCCCCCGCGGGCACTCCTCGGGCGCGGTCCTATCGCCCCATGTGCAGCCGGTGGTCCGGGCCGACGCTCGGTGCGGCGCCGCCTGCCGGCGGCTGCCACGACACGTCGGGTCGGACCTCCGCGCCAGGACGCGGCAGCCGGTCCAGCTTGTCGACCTCGGCGGTGAGCGCCTCGAGGACGGAACGGAGCTGCACCTGCGCGACGCGCGCGTACGTGCGCACGTACTCGACCTCGGGGATCGGCTCGCCGCCACGCTCCACGGACCCGGGCGCCGGTAGCCCCTGGGTGGTCTGCGACGCCATCTCGTGGGCACGCTGGAGGATCTCGCGGTACTGCTCGCGCGCGGTGTCGACGAGGTCGCGGGCGTACGCCTCCGCCTCGGCCACGGCGTTGTCGGCCGACTGCTGCGCCCGGCTGAGCAGCGAGACCGCGCGGACGCTGACCTCCATGCGGGACTCTTCGCTGCCGTCCTCCCCGCCGCCCTGCTGACGGAGCTTCTCGTTCTCGGCACGGAGCCGGCCGATCTCCTCGTGCAGAGCACCCCGCTCCCGCTCGATGGCCTCGACGCGGTCGGCGGCGTGGGCGAGCAGGCCGTGCACCTGGTCGCGGTTGTAGCCGTTACGAGCCTGGTCGAACCGCGCGGACCGCAATGCGGCGGCGGACGGTCCGCCACCCGTGGTGGTCATGTCGGTCGTCATCGATTGTCACCAGCCTGTGCCACGCGTGTCTCCGTGGAGTCGAGGTTCTCGAAGAGTTCATAGCGGATGTCCGTCTCCGAATGGCCGGCACCGACCAGCTGTGCCACCGTGTGCTCGACCATCGCGGTCGGCCCGCAGACGAGGCTGGTGCACTCGCGCGGCCCCGGATGGCGGGCCGCCACGGCTCCGACCAGCCCCCGGACGCCCGGATAGGACGTGTCGTCGGAGATGACCGGCGTGTAGTCGAACCAGGGCCGACTGGCGAGTTGGCTCAGCAACTGGTGCTCGTAGAGGTTCCAGGCCCAGCGGGCACCGTGGTACAGGTGGACCCGCGGTGCCCTGCCGGTGTTCGCCCACGCGCGGTCCAGGTGCTCGATCACGGCACGCAACGGCGCGAGGCCCGTGCCGCCCGCGACCAGGAGCAGCGGCCGCCCGTCGTTCGCGTCGGGCAGGGTCAGCCGGTCGCCGACCGGTGCGCCCATGCGGACGCGGTCACCCGGCTTGAGCGACCTGCTGATCGACGTGCTGACCTGCCCGCCCGCGACGAGCTGCACGTGGATCTCGACCGTGCCGTCCTCCCGGGGAGCGTTGGCCGGACTGTAGTAGCGCCACAGCCGCGGCCGCGCCGGTATCTCCATGGCGAACGACTGGCCGGGCTCGTAGCTGAAGGGCAGTTCGGGCCGCAGCTGCAGCACGGTGACGTCGAGCGTACGGCGCTCGGCGGAGACGACCTCGGCCGACCACCACGCCGGCTCGGTCTCCTCCGACTGCTCGGCGGCGGTCACCATCACCTTGGCGATGAGGCCGTACGCCTCGGCCCAGTCCGTCGCCAGCTGCTGTGTCCACGCCGCCCCGAGGAAGTGCTGCAGCGTCACCAGCAGTGACGCGCCGACCGCCGGATAGTGCTGTGCGACGACCTCGAACCTGCGGTGGTCACGGCCGAGCTGCTCGATGAACGGCGTCACCTCGCCCAGCTTGTCCACGTTGCTCACGACGCGGCCGAGCGCGCTCACCAGCTTGTCGCGCTGGGCCGCCATCGATACCGGGAACATCTCCCGGAGCTCGGGATGGTTGAGGAACAGGTGGGCGTAGAAGAAATGGGGGACCTCGTCACCGGACTTCGCCACCACCGCCCAGCTGTCCTGCAGCGCGCGGGTGTCCATCGGCTCAGTCCTCCGCTGTGACGACGTCCGACTGGCTCGCCGCCAACGCGTCGACCACGTGGCTCACCACGTCAGGCGGCGCACCCGCCTCCTCCAGCGCCTTGACGAGGTGCTCGACCACGGCCGCGAAGTCACTGGGCCGGATGCCGAGATCGGCGTGGGCCGCACGCAGCTCCTGGCCCTCGTAGTCGACCGGGCCACCCATGACCTGCGAGATCAGCTGCGCCTGGTGTCGCTTCAACCGGCTCATGTCGATGCCGGCGAAGAACGGGGCGAGACGGTCGTCACCGAGTACCAGCTCGTAGAACCGGTTGACCACCGCGCGGATCGCGGGCGCGCCACCGACCCGGTCGTAGTCGCTCGCCGGGGCACGTTCCTGCGTCGTGTGTTCGGACATCGGGGATAGGGGCTCCTCTACGGCTACTGCTACTGCTCGATCCCCCGGCGACCCCTTGGTACCAGTTCGCCGACTACGCCCGCAAACGAACCCCTACACGGCGACGGTAGGTGAGGCACGCTGCGTCCAGGCGACCGTACGTGAGGTAAGTACAGCGGGCCGCGTCCGAGGCCGGTCAGCCCCCGAACCTGGCCTGCAGCGCGGCGATGCCGGAGCCGTAGACGCCGTCGGCGTACTGCTCGACCAGGCCGGCCTCGTCGGCGGCCTCGGCGTCGAACCAGGCGTACCACTCGACGAACGCGTGCCCGGTGTCGGTCACCGGTGCGACGCGGATCGTGGAACGGTACGTGCGCACCGGGAACGGTCCCGGGTCGGTGAACTCGTACGTGTACGAGCGGTCGACGTCGTCGAGGGTCATCAGGCGTTCCCCGACGGCGCCGCCGCCGTCGAGGGCCAGCCTCCGGACCGCGCCCACGACGAGGTTGGTGCCCTGCTCGATCTCGCTGCCGGCGATCGCCGGGTGCCAGGACGGCAGGCCGTCGAAGTCGCGGACCACCGCCCACACCTCGTCGGCCGACGCCGGCACCACACCGCTCGCGTACGCTCTGGCCATCGCCGCCTCCTGTGGCCCGACCCGTTGCCGATCCCAACGTAGTCTTGCGGGGAGCGTCGAGAAAGGGCAGCCGATGTACGTACCCGCACACTTCGCCGCGGACGACGAACAGGTGCGCACGCTGTTGTCGCGCATCCGCGCGGCGGACCTCGTCACGTCGACGCCGCGCGGCATGGTGGCGACCTACCTGCCGCTGCTCTACGAGCCGGACGCCGGCGACCACGGCGCGCTGCTCGGCCACGTCGCGCGCAACAACGACCAGTGGCGCGAGCCGGCGGCGGGCGAGTCGCTCGTGATCGTGCACGGCCCGGACGCGTACGTCACGCCGTCCTGGTACGCCTCGAAGGCCGAACACGGCCGGGTCGTGCCGACCTGGAACTACGTGACCGCGCACGTGTACGGCCGGCTGGTCGTCCACGACGACACCAGCTGGCTGGAGTCGCTCGTCCGGCGGCTCACCGAACACCACGAGGCGGATCTGCCGCACCCGTGGTCGGTCGACGACTCGCCGCCGGCGTTCTTCGCCGGGCAGCTGCGGGCGATCGTCGGCGTCGAACTGCGGATCACCCGCATCGAGGCGAAGGCCAAGCTGAGCCAGAACCGTCCCCGGGCCGACGTCGAAGGCGTCGTCGACGGCTACGCCCGAAGCGGCGACGCCGTGATGTCCGAGGCGGTGCGGGCGGCCAACCCGTCCCCGTGACCTGTCACACGACCAGGAGGACAGCCATGACCAGTGCCGACCTGCTCGTCGACGCGTTCGGCCGGATCGGCGAGTCCGTGCACGGGGCGGTCGAGGGCCTCACGCTCGACCAGCTCACCGCGCGCGTCGACCCGGACGCCAACTCGATCGCGTGGCTCGTCTGGCACCTCACCCGGGTCCAGGACGACCACGTCGCCGACGCGGCCGGGCTCGACCAGGTGTGGACCGCGCAGGACTGGGTGCGGCGCTTCGACCTGCCGCTTTCCGACCGCGCCACCGGGTACGGGCACTCGAGCGCGGACGTGGCGAAGGTGCGCGCCGACGCCGGCCTGCTGCTCGGCTACCACGACGCCGTGCACGCCCAGTCCGTCGGCTACGTCGAGAAGCTCACCGACGACGACCTGTCGCGCATCGTCGACGCGCGCTGGGACCCGCCGGTGTCGCTCGGCGTCCGGCTGGTCAGCGTGGTCGACGACTGCATGGAGCACGCCGGGCAGGCGGCGTTCGTCCGCGGCGTGGTCGAGCGCCGCGGCTGAGCTCACCGCACGGCGAACGGCAATCGCAGCAGGGCGTTCTCGACGAGCTCCGACACCGCCGGGTGGATCCAGTACTGTCCGCGCGCCAGCGTACGGGCGTCCATGTCGAAGCTCATCGCCTGGACCACCGGCTGGATGAGGGTCGACGCGTGCGGCGCCATGACGTGGCCGCCGAGCAACCGCTCGGTGCGCGGGTCGGCGAGCAGCTTGACGAACCCCGACCTGTCCTCCAACGCCCAGCCGTACGCGATGTCGGCGAGCTCGTAGCTCGCCACGACGTACTCGACGCCGAGCTCACGCGCCCGCTGCTCGGTCAGCCCGACGGACGCGACCTGCGGCGAGCTGAACACGGCGTGCGGCACCGCGCGGTGGTCGCTCGCGACGAGCGCGCCCGGGTTAAGCAGGTTGTGCTGCACGACCCGCTCCTCGTGGTTGGCGACGTGCTTGAGCATCCAGTGCGAGCTGACGTCGCCCAGCGCCCATACGCCG
>JAFMQP010000024.1 GCA_017354575.1 Acidothermales bacterium
GTCTACGGCAGTCCCGCCGGAACCGGCAGTATGGCGTCCGTCGCGCTCACGAACCGGTGAGTGATCCCGGCGGAGGAGGAGTGTCGCCGTGTACCGGAGGGCTGTCCGGCTGCTTTGCGCGCTCACGGCGGTCGTGGGCGCACTGGCCACCGCGTGCACGCCCGGCGCCCGGTCGACCCAGGACCCCACCACGCACACGCCGCGCACCGCCGTCTCCACCGACCCGGCGAAGGCAGGCAAGGTGACGCTCACCGTCTGGGACCAGGAGGTGCGCGGCAGCCAGAACACCGCGATGACCGAGCTCAACAAGGAGTTCCACGAGAAGTACCCGAACGTCACCATCAAGCGGGTCTCCAAGTCGTTCGCCGACCTGATGACGACGCTCAAGCTCGGCGTTTCCACCGGCCACCACCCGCCGGACGTCGTGGAGACCAACCAGGGCTACGGGATGATGGGTGTGATGGTAGACGCGGGCATCCTGCTCCCGCTCAACGAGTACGCCCAGACGTACGGCTGGGACAAGCGCTACTCGTCCACCATGCTCGGCCTGAACAGCTTCACGCCCGACGGCAACACGTTCGGCCAGGGCCACCTCTACGGGCTCAGCCAGACCGGCGAGATCGTCGGCATGTACTACAGCAAGAAGAAGCTGCAGCAGCTCGGCGTCCCGTTGCCCAAGACGTGGGACGAGTTCGTCGCCGACCTGCCCAGGATCAAGGGCAAGGGCACGCTGCCCGTCTCCTTCGGCAACAAGGGCGACGACAACTACAACGCGATCCACCTGTTCGGGGTCATCCAGGCGCGCACCGACTCCAAGCAGGACATCGTCGACACCGTGTTCACCAAGCGGGGCAGGAAGTGGGACACGCCGACGACGCGCCGGGCCGCCGGAACGCTGCAGGACTGGGCGAAGAAGGGCTACATCAGCCCTGGCGCGAACGGTCTCTCCTACAACCAGGCCGCGTCCGACTTCGCGCACGGCAAGAGCGCGTTCTTCATCACCGGCACGTGGGAGACCGCCGACCTCGCCAAGGTGATGGGCAACGACCTCGGGTTCATGCCGCCACCGCCGGCCAAGGCCGGTGACGTTCCCTACACCACGGGCGGTGAGGGCTTGCCGTGGTCGATCACGTCCCGGTCGCTGAACCCGGACGTGGCGGCCGCGTACATCAACTTCATCAACACGCCGCACGCCGCGGACGTCGTGCTGAAGGCGGGCGGGCTCCCCGCCGTCGTGCCCGCGTCCGCGAAGCCGCCGTCCGGCACCGCGATCGACCAGATCTTCACCGCGTGGAAGCAGCTCAGCTCCACCGACGGCTTCGTGCCGTACCTCGACTACTCGACCCCGAACTTCTACGACACCATCACGGTGCAGTTCCAACGGCTCATCGGTCAGCAGGCGTCCCCAGGGCAGTGCGTCGCCGAGATGCAGAAGGACTATGGCGACTTCCAGGCTCACAAGTACTGACGAGACGGCCGCGGTCGCCCAGGCCGCGGCTCCCGCGAGGAAGGGCGGCGCCGGTCCGCCGGGTGAGCCGCGCCGGATCGGCTACCTGTACGTGCTGCCCGCGCTGCTGGTGTACGGCGCGTTCCTGCTCTTCCCGCTCGTCCACAGTTTCTGGATCTCGCTGTACGACTGGAACGGGCAGACGCTGGCGACGTGGGTCGGCTTCGCCAACTACGTCGACATCGTCCGCGACGCCGAGCTGCGGTCGGCGTTCGGGCACGCGCTGGTGCTCATCTTCTTCTACGCGGTGGTGCCGATCGTCCTCGCGCTCGCGCTGACCGCGGCCATGTCGCGCGCGCGGGTGCGCGGGCTCACGTTCTTCCGCACCGCGCTGTTCCTGCCGCAGGTGGTGGCGATGGTCGTCGTCGCGACGGCGTGGAGCGCGATCTACGCGCCGTCCGGCGTCCTCAACACGGTGCTGCAGGCGATCGGGCTCGGCGCCCTCGCGCGCCCGTGGCTCGGGGACTTCACCTGGGCGCTGCCGTCGGTCGGGCTGATCGGCACCTGGGTGGAGATCGGGCTGGCGCTGGTGCTGTTCATGGCCGGCGTGCAACGAATCCCGCGCGAGCTGTACGAGGCCGCCCGGCTCGACGGCGCGGGACCTGTGCGGGAGTTCTTCGCCATCACCCTGCCGTCGCTGCGCGGCGAGATCAGCGTCGCGCTGACGCTCACCATCGTCGCGGCGCTGCGGACGTTCGACCTGGTGTACATCGCGACGCACGGCGGGCCGGGCACCGCGACGACGGTGCCCGCGTTCCAGGTGTACCACCGCGCGTTCGAGACCAACCAGGTCGGCTCCGCGTGCGCGATCGGCGTCACGCTCGCGGTGGTCATCCTCCTGGTCACCGTCCTGGTGAACCGGCTGGCCGAGGGGCGGGACCAACGATGAGGATCTCCGCCGCCGAGCGCGTCGCGACGTACGTCATCCTCATCGCGTTCACGGTCTTCGCGCTCTTCCCCATCATCGGGATCCTGCTGTCCGCCGTGAGCCCGCCGGAGGACATGACCGCCGGCTTCAACATCCCGTCGTCGATCGACCTGCACAACTTCGTCGACGCGTGGCGGCAGGGGCACTTCGGCCGCTACCTGGTGAACAGCGTCGTGGTGGGCGTCGCGGTCGTCGCGGCCACCACGCTGCTGGCGACGATGGCGGGCTACGCGTTCGGCAGCATGCGGTTCCGGTTCGCCCAGCCGCTTTTCTACCTGTTCCTGCTCGGCCTGATGGTGCCGCAGGAAGGCGTCATCGTCCCGCTGTTCTACGACCTGCGCTCCGTCGGGCTCACCGACACGTACTGGGGGCTGATCCTGCCGCAGGTCGCGCAGTCGCTGTCGTTCGGCACGTTCTGGATGCGCGCGTACTTCCGCAGTACGCCGCGGCCCGTCGTGGAGGCGGCGCGGCTCGACGGCGCGTCCAGCTGGACGACGCTGTGGCGCGTGCTGCTGCCGATGGGCCGGCCGGCGTTGACGACCATGGTCGTGCTGGTGTTCATGTGGACCTGGAACGAGTTCCTCATGGCGCTGGTGATGGTGCCCGCGGACGAGTCGCTGCGGACGGCACCGCTGGGCCTGGCCTTCTTCCAGGGCCAGTACACGTCCGACTTCGCCTTGCTGGCGGCCGCGTCGGTCATCGTCGCCGCGCCGGTGGTCATCACGTACGTCGCACTGCAGCGGCGGTTCATCGCGGGCATGCTCTCCGGCGCCGTCCGCGAGTAGCGGCTGTAGGGGCTAGGGCTTCTCCGCCGACGTCCTCTTCGCGGCGGACTTCTTCGCGGGCGCCTTCTTCGTGGCCGCCTTCTCGGCGCTGGTCTTCTTTGCCGTCGTCTTCCTGGCCGTCGTCTTCTTCGTCGCCGACTTCTTCGCCGTCGACTTCTTCGCGGTCTTCTTGGCCGCGCGCTTCTTCGGCGCCGGGCCCTTGGCGCGCTTCTCCGCGAGCAGGTCGTACGCGCGCTCGGGCGTGATCTGCGTCGGGTCGTCGCCGCGGGGGACGGTCACGTTGGTCTCGCCGTCGGTGATGTACGGCCCGAACCGGCCGTCCTTGACCACCACCGGTTTCTCCGTCGCGGGATCGGTGCCCAGCTCCCGCAACGGCGCGGCCGCGGTACGCCGCCCGCGCCGCTTCGGCTGCGCGAACAGCGCGAGCGCCTGGTCGAGCGTCACCGTGAACAGCTGGTCCTCGCTGTCGAGCGAGCGCGAGTCGGTGCCCTTGCGCAGGTACGGGCCGTACCGGCCGTTCTGCGCGGTGATCTCCTCGCCGTCCGGCGCGGTGCCGACCGAACGCGGCAGCGACAGCAGCCGCAGCGCGTCGTCGAGCGTGACGGTGTCAGGCGACATGGACCGGAACAGCGAACCGGTGCGCGGCTTCTCCTCGGCGTCCTCGGGCAGCACCTCGGTGACGTACGGGCCGTACCGGCCGCTCTTCACCACGATCTGGTGCCCCGTCCGCGGGTCGTCGCCCAGCTCGCGGCCGCCGTTGCCCGCGCCGAGCAGCTCCTCGGCGAGCTCGACGGTCAGCTCGTCCGGCGGCAGCCCGTCGGGGATGTTCGCCCGCTGGTCGCCGCGCTCGAGGTACGCGCCGTAGCGCCCGACGCGGACGACGATGTCGGAGTCGCGCAGCGGGAACGAGCTGATCTGCCTGGCGTCGATGTCGCCGAGGTCGGAGACCATCTCCTTCAGGCCCTCGCCGGCGTCCTCGTCACCGAAGTAGAACCTCGACAGCCAGTCGACCATCCGCGCGTCGCCGCGGGCGATGTCGTCGAGCACGCCCTCCATCCGCGCGGTGAACTCGTAGTCGACGAGGTGCGCGAAGTGCTCCTCGAGCAGCCGCACGACGGCGAACGCCAGCCAGGTCGGGACCAGCGCCGTGCCCTTCTTGAACACGTACCCGCGGTCGAGGATGGTCGCGATCGTCGATGCGTACGTCGACGGCCGGCCGATCTCCCGCTCCTCCAGCTCACGGACGAGCGTCGCCTCCGTGTACCGCGCAGGCGGCTTGGTGCGGTGCCCTTCGGACGTGATGCCCGCCGCGGTGAGCGGGTCGTGCTCGGCGACGTCGGGCAGCCGGCGCTCGCTCGAGTCGAGGTCGGCCTCGGGGTCGTCGGTGCCCTCGACGTAGGCGCGCAGGAAGCCGTGGAACGAGATCACCTTGCCCGACGCGCTGAACGCCACGCGCTCGCCCGCGTTGCTGTCGCCCTCGACCCGGACCGACACCGAGTGGCCGGTCGCGTCCTTCATCTGGGACGCGACCGTGCGCTTCCACACCAGCTCGTAGAGCCGGAACTCGTCGCCGGTGAGGCGGGTCTCGGCCGGCGTGCGGAACGAGTCGCCGGCCGGGCGGATCGCCTCGTGCGCCTCCTGGGCGTTCTTCACCTTGGACTGGTAGCGACGCGGCTGGTCGGGCACGTAGTCGGCGCCGTACAGGTGCGTGGCCTGCGTCCGTGCGGCAGCGATCGCCTGCTCGGACAGCTGTACCGAGTCGGTGCGCATGTAGGTGATGTAGCCGTTCTCGTACAGCCGCTGCGCGACGCTCATCGTCCGGGACGTGCCGAAGCCGAGCTTGCGGGACGCCTCCTGCTGCAGGGTCGTCGTACGGAACGGCGCGTACGGCGCGCGCCGGTACGGCTTGCGCTCGACGCTCGCGACCTCGAAGCTCGCGTCGGACAGGCGCCCGGCGAGCTCGCCCGCGGCCTGCTCGTCCAGGTGCCGGACGCCCTCGGACTTCAGCTGCCCGAGCGAGTCGAAGTCGCGCCCCTGCGCGACCCGCGCACCGTCGACCGAGGCCAGCGTCGCCGTGAACGCGTGCGGGTCCTCGTCCTTGTTCGTGTCGAAGGTCGCCTCTAGGTCCCAGTACTCCGCCTCGCGGAAGGCCATCCGCTCGCGTTCGCGCTCGACGACGAGGCGGGTCTCGACGGACTGGACGCGGCCCGCCGACAGCCGCGGCATGACCTTCTTCCAGAGCACCGGCGAGACCTCGTAGCCGTACAGCCGGTCCAGGATGCGGCGGGTCTCCTGCGCGTCGACGAGCTGCTGGTCGATGTCACGGGGACTGTCGATCGCGGCCCGGATGGCGTCGCGGGTGATCTCGTGGAAGACCATCCGGCGCACCGGCACCTTCGGCCTCAGCACCTCGGACAGGTGCCAGGCGATCGCCTCCCCCTCGCGGTCCTCGTCCGTCGCGAGGTAGAGCTCGTCGGCGTCCGAGAGCGCCTTCTTCAGCCGCGCGACCTGCTGCTTCTTGCCGCTGCTGACGACGTACAGCGGCTCGAACCCGTCCTCGACGTTGACGCCGAGCCGGGCCCACGGCTCCTTCTTGTACTTCGCAGGGATCTCCGCGGCGGCCTCGGGCAGGTCGCGGATGTGCCCGACGCTCGACTCGACGACGTATCCCTTGCCCAGGTAGCCCGCGATCGTGCGCGCCTTCGCCGGCGACTCCACGATGACCAGACGCCGACCGACGCCGTTACCACCTGCCACACTTGCTCCTGTTCCTACCCCCTCGGACCCCGGTGACGGTACATCGCCCACCGGGCATGCCTCCGTAGCGGGGCTCAAGACCGGGGCAACGCCTGACGGCGGGCAATCTGTTCCGAGCGATCTTTCCCCGAGGCGCGGCAACGGCTCCGCTCCCGGAATCCCAGCCGCCCGGTACGCTCCGCCGGCTACCTAGCTATCATGGCACGGCCTGGAATGACAATCCGGTTCCCGGACGAGACGCGCGCCGCACCCGGAGCCACCGGCGCCGCGATAGCGTCCGTGTCGGCATGATCACACCGCCGGCCGGACCGCCCACCCTCCCGAGGCCACGCGAACCACGAGGTACGGTCGCGCCGTACCTGGTACTCCTCGGCCTCGCCGCCGCTCCGGTGCTGCCCACGGCACTGCTGGCCCTGTGGGGCGACCACGACGCGCCGCCGGGCCACGGGTTCGCCCCGACGTTCTCCCAGGCCGACGTCGCCGGCGTGGCGCTCGTCGTGCTCGGCCCGCTCATGCTGCTCACACTCGGGCTGGGCAGCGGCCTGCTCGCGCTGCTACGGTCGCGGACGAGATACGGCACCTGGCCGGTCGTCGTGCAGGCGCTGCTCCCCGCGCTCCCGCAGCTCCTCGTCGGCGCGGTGCTGCTCCTGTTCGTCGGGTCCGCCTGACCGGAACCGATCCCGTCGCCGCGGGCGTCCCTTACCCGTGACCAACCCCAAGGCTGCTGCCAACCGTTCGCGCCGGCTGCTCGTGCTGCACCTGCACACGCGGCTCGCCTCGGCCCCCGTCGCGGGACCCGCGAGCGAGGTCAGGCGGCAGCTTTCCACCGTCGCCGCCGCGTCGGTCACCGGCAGGCAGCCGGGCCCGCTCCTCGTCGAGCTGGGCGTCGTGCTGCTCGCGGTCGTGCTGGTGCTGGTCACCAGGTCCCGCATGCTGGAGGGTCCCGTGGTCGCGTTCGTCACGGCGCTCGGGACGCCTCAGCGGCTCGCCGCCCAACTCCGTACGCGGGTCACGCGGACCACGATCGCGGGGCCGGCAGGCGACCGCAGCGCGTACTGGCGGTACTTCCCGACGAGCGCGGCGATCGCCTCGTCGAACAGGGAGCCCGCGCCGACGACCTGAGCGGTGCCGTCCACACGGACCCACCACAGCGACGTCCAGTCGTGGTCGTAGTGGTCGACCAGCAGGGACACCGACGGGTTGGCCGCGATGTTGGCCAGCCGGCGCAGCCTGGTCGTCGTCTTCGGCTTGGCGTCCACCGCCGTGTAGACGGCGTCGCCGGCGAAGGCGAACGTCACGGGCACCAGGTGCGGACGGCCGGTCGCGTCCACCGTAGCGAGCCGGGCGACCGGCGCGGCCGCGAACCGGCGCCGCGCCTCGGCGTCGTCCATCGAGGTCAGTCACCCGGTCCCGGGATCTCGGTGCCGCACTCGGCACAGACGGTGGGTGGCTCGTCGTCCGCGAGCCGCCCACACGCGGGGCAGACCCGGTTGGCCCAGCAGGCAGGGTCGCCGCCCTCGTCCTCGTCGGGCGGCTGGACCGGCCGGACGGACGGCTCCGGGTCGGTCATCGCGCACTCCTCGGACGGCTCAGGCAGCGGCGGCCTGGGTCGGCTCCTCCTCGTCGGACTCCACGGAGACCCGCCGCCGCTTCGCGACGGTCACCGCCGCGACCAGGACTCCGAGTGCCACGACCACCACGATCACCCGCACCGCGACGCTGTCGGCGTACGCGACGACGGCGGGCGCGATGAGCAGCGAGACCAGGTTCATCACCTTGAGCAGCGGGTTGATCGCCGGGCCAGCGGTGTCCTTGAACGGGTCGCCCACGGTGTCGCCGATGATCGTCGCCTCGTGCGCGTCCGAGCCCTTACCGCCGTGGAAGCCGTCCTCGACGAGCTTCTTGGCGTTGTCCCACGCGCCGCCGGAGTTGGCCAGGAACACCGCCATCAGCGTGCCGGAGGCGATCGCGCCGCCGAGGTACGCGCCGAGCGGGGCGTAGCCGAGGCCGAACCCGACCGCGATCGGCGCGAGCACGGCCAGCAGGCCGGGCGTCGCGAGCTCGCGCAGCGAGTCCTTGGTGCAGATGTCGACGACCTTGCTGTAGTCGGGACGCTCGGAGTAGTCCATGATCCCGGGGTGCTCGCGGAACTGCTTGCGCACCTCGAACACCACCCGGCCCGCGGCCCTTCCGACGGCCGTGATCGCCAGGCCGGCGAAGAAGAACACCACCGCCGCGCCGATGACCAGCCCGACCAGGATGTTCGGGTGGTCGATGGACAGGCCGAACACCTCGCCCTTCGGCAGCGCGCCCTCGACGGCCGAGCGGAACGACCCGAACAGCGCGGTCGCCGCGAGCACAGCCGTGGCGATGGCGATGCCCTTGGTGATCGCCTTCGTGGTGTTGCCGACGGCGTCGAGCCGGGTGAGGATCTCGGCGCCCTCGCCCTCGACGTCGCCGGACATCTCCGCGATGCCCTGCGCGTTGTCGGACACCGGGCCGAACGAGTCGGACGAGACGATGACGCCGACCGTGGTGAGCAGGCCGGTACCGGCGAGCGCGACGGCGAACAGCGCGACCTGCGCGTTGCCGCCGCCGAGCAGGTACGCGCCGTACACCGCGGCCGCGATGAGGAGCGCGGAGTACACGGCCGACTCGAGGCCGACGGAGATGCCGGAGAGGATCACCGTCGCCGGACCGGTACGTGAGGTCTCGCCGATCTCCCTGACCGGACGCCGGTTGGTCTCGGTGAAGTAGCCGGTGAGCACCTGGATGACGCTCGCGAGCAGCAGGCCGATGACGACCGCGCCGATGGCGATGAGCCGCGGGTTGCCGCCGAAGCTCTGCACCGAGGAGTTGTCCAGGTCGCTGAAGCTGCTGGGCAGGAAGACGAACGCCGCGACCACGACCAGGACGGCGGAGACGATCGCGGAGACGAAGAAGCCACGGTTGATCGCCGTCATGCCGCTGCGGTCGCCGCGGCGCGGCGACACCATGAACACGCCGATGACGGCGGTGATGACGCCGATCGCGGGCACGACGAGCGGGAAGATCAGGCCGTCGGTGCCGAACGCGATCTTGCCGAGGATGAGCGACGCGACCAGCATCACGGCGTACGACTCGAACAGGTCGGCGGCCATGCCGGCGCAGTCGCCGACGTTGTCGCCGACGTTGTCGGCGATGGCGGCGGCGTTGCGCGGGTCGTCCTCGGGGATGCCCTTCTCGACCTTGCCGACGAGGTCGGCGCCGACGTCCGCGGCCTTGGTGTAGATGCCGCCGCCGACCCGCATGAACATCGCGAGCAGCGCGGCACCGAACCCGTAGCCCTCGAGTACGCTCGGGGCGTCGGAACGGTAGATCAGCACGACGATCGCGGCGCCGAGCAGGCCGAGACCGACGGTGAACATGCCCGCGACGCCGCCGGTGCGGAACGCGATCTTCATGGACCGCTGTTCGCCGTTCTCCTCGCGCGCGGCGGCGGCGACACGTACGTTGCCGCGCACCGTCAGCGACATGCCGGTGAACCCGGTGACCGCGGAGAACAGCGCGCCGACGATGAAGAACACCGAACGGCCGACGCGGATGCTCGCCGAGTCTGCAGGGAGCAGCGACAGCAGCACGATCAGGATCACGACGAACGGGGCGAGCGTCATGAACTGCCGCTTGAGGAACGCTGCGGCGCCCTCCTGCACCGCGACGGCGATGCTGCGCATCCGCTCGGTGCCCTGTCCGGCCGCGAGCACCTCGCGGACCAGGGCGCCGGCGACGCCGAGGGCGAGCAGCGCGACGACCGCGACCACGACGACGATGGTCGTGTCGGCACCGGTCAGGCTGAAGCTCTCGGCGCTGAGATTCAGGCCGGACATCCATCCTCCTTGGTACGGCGGCGTCCGCAGTCCGCGTCCGATCGGGTCACGACCACACGGATCCGGGAGCAGTTCGAGCACGTGGAACGACACGCACGGCTGCGCGGTGAGTGTACGCGTACGGTACCGGTACGCCGGTGAAGGGGGTGCACCGGGAGAGGCGCGGGAGACCTAGCTCACACGGGTGTCAGTCGGTGGCCGCCACCGCGTCCTCGACCGAGTCGTGGATCGGGAACACCTTGGCCAGGCCGGTCACCCGGAAGATCTTCAGGATCCGCTCCTGGGAGCAGACCAGGCGCAGCGAGCCGTCGTGCGCACGCACCCGCTTGAGCCCGCCGACCAGTACGCCGAGGCCGGTGGAGTCGAGGAACTCGACCTCCTCCATGTTCACCACGAGGTGGTAGGAGCCCTGCGCGACCAGCTCGATCAACGTCTCGCGCAGCTTGGGCGCGGTGTAGACGTCGACCTCTCCCGCGACGTCGATCACGGTGCGGTCACCTTGGACGCGGGTGGACAGCGACAGGTCCACAGGTCCTCCGGTCTCTCGACGACAATCCCCAGTCTGGCATTCAACCATGCACCCAGCCGGCCGGCGTGGTGACAATGGGGTGGGGTCGACGTCCGTACTCGTGGTGGGAGAAGCAGGTGACGCGTTCGACGGGAGTCGGCGACCCCTCGGCCCTGCTGCACGGCCTGGACCGGCGGCGCGGCAGGCGGGACACCTCGGCGTTGACCCACGTCGAGCGGCTGCCAGGGCGCCCGGGTATGCAGGTCGACTGGCCCGGCTGGCTGCCGGCCGAGGTCAGGAAACCGGTGCAGGACCTCGGCGTCGACGCGCCCTGGGCCCATCAGGTCGAGGCGGCCGAGCACGCCCGCGCAGGCCGTTCGGTCGTCGTCGCGACGGGCACGGCGTCCGGCAAGACGCTGGCGTACCTGATGCCGACGCTCGCCGCCGCGCGCGAGGGCGGCAGCGTGCTGTACCTGGCGCCCACGAAGGCGCTCGCCCGCGACCAGCTGCGTACCCTGCACGGACTGGACGTGCCCGGGCTGGTGCCCGCGGCATACGACGGCGACGTCGAGTTCGAGGAACGCCAATGGGTGCGCCAGCGCGCCGACTACCTGCTAACCAACCCCGACATGCTGCACCACAGCGTCCTCGCCAGGCACCGGCAGTGGAAGGCGTTCCTGCGCAGGCTGCGCTACGTCGTCGTGGACGAATGCCATCACTACCGGGGCGTGTTCGGGTCACACGTCGCGCAGGTGCTGCGCCGGCTGCGGCGGGTCTGCGCCTGCTACGGCGCGGACCCGGTGTTCGTCGCGGCGTCGGCCACCGTGTCGGCGCCGGAGCGCGCGGCGTCCCGGCTCACCGGCGTGCCCGTCGTCGCGGTCACCCGCGACGGGTCGCCGCGCGGGGCGACGACGTTCGCGCTGTGGGAGCCACCGCTCACCGACCTGCCGGGCGAGGCGGACGCCCCGGTACGCCGCAGCGCGATCGCCGAGTCGGCCGACCTGCTCGCCGACCTGGTCTGCGCCGAGGTCCGTTCGCTCGCGTTCGTCCGGTCCCGGCGCGGCGCCGAGGCGATCTCCGTCGAGGCACGCCGGCACGTGGCGGCCGCGGTCCCCGAGCTCGTCGGCCGGGTGGCCGCGTACCGCGGCGGCTACCTGCCCGAGGAGCGGCGTGAGCTGGAACGCCGGCTGCGCAACGGATCCCTGCTGGGCCTGGCGACGACGAACGCGCTCGAGCTCGGCGTCGACGTCGCCGGGTTGGACGCCGTGCTGCTGGTCGGCTGGCCGGGCACCCGGGCGTCGCTGTGGCAGCAGATCGGCCGGGCCGGGCGCGAGGGGCAGGACGCGCTCGCGGTGCTCGTCGCACGGGACGACCCGCTCGACACCTACCTCGTGCACCACCCCGAGGCGCTGTTCGGCAAGCCGGTCGAGGAGACCGTGCTCGACCCGGACAACCCGTACGTGCTCGCACCGCACCTCGCGGCCGCGGCCGCGGAACGGCCGCTGACCGAGGCCGACCTGCCGCTGTTCGGCCCCGCTGCGCCCGGCGTCGTCGCCGCGCTGGAGCGGTCGGGCGAGCTGCGGCGGCGGCCCACCGGCTGGCACTGGACCGGCCGCGGGCGAGCGCACGACCTCGCCGACCTGCGCGGCAGCGGCGGCCTACCCGTCAACCTGGTCGAGGCCGCCACCGGCCGGCTGCTCGGCACGGTCGACGCGGCGATGGCGCACAGCCAGGTGCACGCCGGCGCCGTCTACGTACACCAGGGCGAGACGTACCTGGTGCGCGAGCTCGACCTCGACGACGCGGTGGCGTTCGTCGAACAGGCGGAGCCCGACTACTTCACCACGGCGCGGGACACGACGGACATCCGCGTGCTGGCCACCGAGCGGACGTCCGCGTGGGGCCGCGGCGAGCTGGGCGTCGGGATGGTCGAGGTCACCCAGCAGGTCGTCGGGTACCTGCGGCGACGGGTGGTGACCGGCGAGGTGCTCGGCGAGGAGCCGCTCGACCTGCCTCCCCGCGTGCTCCGCACCCGGGCGGTGTGGTGGACCCTGCCCGCCGACGTCGTCGCGGCGGGCGGCGTCACGGACGCCGACCTGCCCGGTGCCGCACACGCGGCCGAGCACGCGTCGATCGGACTGCTGCCGTTGTTCGCGACATGCGACAGGTGGGACATCGGCGGCGTCTCGACGGCCCTCCACCAGGACACCGGCCGGCCGACGGTCTTCGTCTACGACGGACATCCCGGCGGCGCCGGCTTCGCCGAGCGCGGCTTCGCCGCGGCGCGGCCGTGGCTCACCGCGACGCGCGACGCGATCGCGGCATGCGAGTGCGAGACCGGCTGCCCGTCCTGCGTACAGTCACCCAAGTGCGGCAACGGCAACGAGCCGCTCGACAAGGCGGCCGCCGTCCGCCTCCTGGAGATCCTGCTGACAGCGCGGGGAGACACGTGATCGTCCTCGGCGCACTGCTCGTCGTCGCCGCCGTCGGCTTCGGCGTCGGCGTGCTGCTCGACAACGCCGAGCCCGTGACGCTCGAGTGGTACGGCCTCAGCCTGGACGGGTTCAGCGTGCCGTCGCCGTACGTCGCCGGCCTGGTGACGATGCTCGTGTTGCTCGTCGGCGCGTGGCTGGTGCGGCGCGGGTTGCGCGGGCGCGCCTCAGGTCCAGTGGTCGAGCGGCAACGGTCGAGCTCGGCGCGGTAGCCGGCGATGACGCCGGGCGCCTCGAGCGCCTGGGTCCGGCGTAGGCAGGCCGAAGGGGACAGCGCGACGGCGTCCGCGGTCGGATGGGTCGGCACCGCGCACCTCCTGACAGTACCGACCGCCCTCTTCCTGGCCGTCTACCTCGGCTGCACCGCCGCCGCCCGTCTGCTCACCAAAGCGACGCGAGTGCTGTCGGCACGGCCGTGGTCGCGCTCGGCGCCGGCGGGTTGCCCGCGGCCCGGCGGCGTCGGGCCGAGCTCAGCGACGGAACCGGCGCGCCGCCCTGTGGACGCCGTCGACGAGCATCGGGCGCAGCCTGCGTCCCGACCGGGTCCACAACCAGATGTGAGCCATGGTGAGCACGAAGACCAGTCCGAGCGCGATGGGCACGGCCGTGGCGCCCATGCTGCTGCCCGCTGAGAGCGGCTCGACGAGGGGATGGACGGCGTGGGTGCGACTGTTCGTCGCGAGCGGCGCGACCTTCGGCTGGAGGCCGAAGGAGGGGTACGGGTCGGGCGCCGCGGACGGGCCCGAACTCAGCGACGCACCGGGCCAGCTGCCGGGCGGGACACCCGCGTAACGGCCGCGTCCGCCGCCGCTGAGCTTCGGCGTCGGAAACGGGCCCGAGCTCCCGCCTGCCCCGGCGGTGCTCGGTACGCCGGAGCCACCGGCACCGCCGCTGCTGCTCCTGGCAGCGGGGACGTGTACCGACGTGCTCGCGGGCGTCGATGAGAGGGTGCCCAGGGGCGAGGACCGGTTCGCCGTCACCGTCACGACCGTGCGTCCGCCGCCGGCTGGCGCGGGCAGCGAGGCGCTGCACGTCGAACTGCCGCACGCTGAGCCGACGCCGACCCGGTCGCTCGTCCCGCCGGCCGCGACGCGGTACGACGTCAGGTCGGGTTCGCCGCCCTTGTTCCAGCGCACCTTCACCGTCCGCGAGGACGCGGCGGCGACGAGCCCGGACGGCTTGGCCGGTGCCTCCGCGACGACGATCGAGCGCGTCTGGTCCGGATCCTTCAGGAGCCCGAGCAGGCTGTTGTCGAAGACGGCCTTCCAGGTGCCGTTGCGCTTCGGCCCGAACGTGTACGTGAGCGTCCTGCCGGATACGCCACCGTCGCCCGAGGCGACCTTTGTGGCCTGGTCGTCACCTGGCGCCACGATGCCGAGGTCACCGTGCTCGAGCGCCGGCACCTTCGCGCTGATCGTCACGCTCTCGGACCTGGAGGTGACCTTCCCGTCGGAGACCGAGAGGCTGCCCGCCTGCGCCGGCGCGGCGATAGCGTTGTCGGCGGCGGCGGTCATGGCGAGGGCGGTGGGGGCGACGAGCACGAACGCGGCCAGCAGGGCACGCGAACGCTGCACGCTGCGGTCGACCATCGACAAGCCCCCTACGGCAAGGTGGGCAATTCGCCACCTGATGTGACAAACGAACGGTCCGCGCAAGGTTACGCTCCAGTAGCTTCTTGCGGACAACCGGCGGGACGCAGAGTAAGGGGACGGTATTGATCACCGGAACTCACGCGCTGATCTTCAGCGAGAACGCAGTCGCCGTGCGTGCGTTCCTGCGCGACACGCTCGGCTTCGACCACGTCGACGCGGGGGACGGCTGGCTGATCTTCGCACTACCGCCCGCGGAGTTGGGCGTCCATCCCGCCGACGCCGGCACCCAGCAATTCTGGCTGATGTGCGACGACCTGGCCGCGACGATGGACGAGCTGCGGGCCAAGGGCGTGACCTTCCGGCACGATCCCCAGCAGGCGGGGTTCGGGCTCACCACCGAGATCGAGCTGCCTGACGGGTCGAGCCTCGGCCTCTACGAGCCGCGCCACCCGACTGCGATCTGACGGCGGCTACACGCTGTACATCGGCAGCTCCGGCTCGAGCTCACGTGCACGGCCGGCCGCGTGAGACGAAGGTCAGTAGACCGAAACATGCACGTGGTCCATGTGCATCAGGGTAGGGTTCGACGTCGGGCCGCCCGGATAGCGATAGGCGTGCCAACCGCGGTCGGGCGTCCAGATACG
The DNA here is from genome assembly GCA_017354575.1 of Acidothermales bacterium. Taxonomy (GTDB): domain Bacteria; phylum Actinomycetota; class Actinomycetes; order Streptosporangiales; family WHST01; genus WHST01. Next base: position 15,080 of record JAFMQP010000024.1, read on the forward strand.
AGCGCGGTAGATCACGTACTTCACACCGAGCGACGTGTAGTTCGCCACCATCCAGGACGCGATCTGCCAGCCCTTTGCGACCCTGGTGTGGTCGTGCCAGGGCAGGATCATGACGTCGATCGCGTGGCCGGTGTAGTGGTCGCTGCCGGGGATGTGCCCGGAGCGGCAGCCGCCCGGGCAGTAGCCGCCGATGTCGGACTCATGGAACGTCGAGCGGACCAGGTCGCGGATGCGCCGAGCCCTTGGCGTCAGGCCGTCCGCCCCCATCGCGCCGGCACCGACGTCGTCGGGGACCGTCGGGGACATCTCCACCGGGCCGTCCGCCGGACCCGGGACTGCGCGCGCCCGGCCGGACGCGTGGCCGAGTCGCACGAGCGCGCCGCGGAACCGCACCTCGGTGGTCACGGCGGCGTACCCGGCGCCGACCCGACACTCGCCGAGCGCGGCCCCGTTGCGTGTCGCCACCGTTCTCGCGATGCGGCACGGCTCACCCGGATCGCCGGACCAGAGGCGCTCCGCGGCGGCGAGCGCGGCAAGATCCGCCGCGGCGCCGGCTCGGTGCCGAGCCGTGACGGCGGATCCGTACAGGCTCACCGTCACCGCGCCCGCGAAGAGCACGAACGCCAGGGCCAGCACCCAGATGCTCGCCGACCCGCGTTCCCGAGACCGCCGGGTGTTCATGCGCCCTCTCCCGGGATCTCGGCATCCTCGACCGCGGCAACCGACCGCGCGGACACCTGGAACGTGTGCAGGCCGGCGAACCGCACCCGAGCCCGGCAACGCACCTCCGCGACACCGGCCTCGCGGCGTACCGTCACCTCGGCGCCGCGAGGAGCGGCCTCCCTCGTCACGGCGGTGACCGCCGCGGCGACCTCACCTCGGGCGAGCGCGCGGGCGCCGGCCCGGGTGGCGTCGTCGCAACGCAGCTGCGCGTCGGCCGTGGCGATGCCCAGCAGCCCGGCCGCGAACACGAACAGCAACGAGGGCAGGGCGACGGCGAGCTCGGCCGTGTACGCGCCGCGCTCGCGGCGGCGGTTGCGGCCGCGCGATCGCCTCATGATCCCGCTCCGACGTGCATGTCGAGCCAGCCCTCGCGGATCATCCGATCGAGCAGCTGGACCATGTGGGAGCTGGTCAGCAGCTTGTAGAGGATGCCGCCCAGGCCGACCGCGGCGACCGTGCCGACGGCGTACTCCGCCGTGGCCATGCCGGCCTCGACGGCACGGCCGGAACTGCGTACGTGACGAACCATCGCGAAGACCTCCAGTCCGGCCCGTCGACCGCGGGCCACGGGACGCCGCGAGGACGCGGTGTCATCCCTTTCGTCGGCAGCGAGGCAGTGGATCCTGAGGGGGTGAGGCGAATCTGGGGACAACCAGGGCGCGGTCTGCTCGGACCGCCCCAGTGGCGCCACGGGCGAACCGGGCGCCACTGCGCAGGGCGGCGAGGCAGCTCAGACGAACGCCTGGACCGCGTTCTGGATGATCGTCCAGAGGAGCTGGCGCATCTCGGGACTGGTGACCAGCTTGTAGAGGATGCCGGCGAGGCCGACCGCGGCGACGGTGCCGACGGCGTACTCCGCCGTGGTCATGCCGGCGTCGCGGGCGGGCAGGTTGGTGGTGCTGGGAACCGGAAGCATCGATACCTCCCGAAGAGACCGACGACCGGTCGGCGCGGGACGCGGGTGATGCCACGCGTCATCCTTGTCGTCGGCGGCACGACGCCTCTTCGCCAGTGCCGTCGCCGAATCTGGGGATAGCGATGCGGAGACCGAGATGCCCGAGCGGCCGTACGTGCTCCTGTCCTGCGCGGTGTCGCTTGACGGCTGCCTGGACGACACCCGGCCGGCGCGGCTGATCCTGTCCAACGAGCAGGACCTCGACCTGGTCGACGCCGAGCGGGCTTCCGCCGACGCCATCCTGGTGGGCGCGACCACGATCCGCCGGGACGACCCGCGGCTGCTCGTCAGGGACGCCGCTCGGCGGAGGGAGCGCGCCCGCGCCGGGCGTCCGGCGAGCCCCGCGAAGGTGACCGTGACGCGGTCTGGCGAGCTCGATTCCGGGGCGCGGTTCTTCGCCGCCGACGGCACCGCCAAGCTCGTCTACTGTTACGGGGCTCCTGCCCGCTCACTCGCCGATCGGCTCGACGGCCGGGCGGAGGTGGTCGAGGCCGACGGCGCCGGCGGGCTCGGATGGGTACTCGAGGACCTGGCACGCAGAGGTGTACGGCGGCTCATGGTTGAGGGCGGAAGCGAGGTGCTCACGGCGTTGCTGGCCGACGCCCTCGCGGACGAGCTGCGGCTCGCGATCGCGCCCGTACTGGTCGGTGATCCCGCGGCGCCGCGGTTCCGCGGGGTGCGGACGCGGACGAGCCTGCTCAGCGTCGAGGATGTCGGCGGCATGGCAGTGTTGCGGTACCGACTCGGTACGGAGGCGCGTTGACAGCACATGCCGCGACGACGTCCGATCTCGTCGTGCTCCAGCGGGCGGTCGAGCTGTCCCGCCGATGCCCGCGGTCGGAGTCGGCGTTCGCGGTCGGCGCGGTCGTCGTGGCGGCGGACGGGCGGGAGCTGGCCACCGGTTACTCACGCGAGGGCGGCGACGACCGTGTGCACGCCGAGGAGGCCGCACTCGCGAAGCTGCCGCCGGGCGCGGCCGTCGGCGGCACCGTCTACAGCTCGCTCGAGCCGTGCAGCGCCCGTGCGTCGCGGCCGATCAGTTGCACGCGGCTCATCCTGGCGAGCGGCGCGGCGCGCGTCGTGTTCGCGTGGCGGGAACCGGCCGTGGTCGTGGACGGCCGCGGCGCGGAGGAACTCGCCGCGGCGGGGATTGAGGTCGTCGAGGTTCCCGAGCTCGCGGATGCCGTCCGCGAGATCAACGCGCACCTCCTTCGGGCCTGAGACTGAACTTCACCAGAGGTCGACGCCCTGGGCGATGCCCGCGGCGATCGGGACGACGCCGAGGAGCACGAACGCCGGCAGGAAGCAGAGCCCGAGCGGTGCCGCGGCCCTGACACCGACCCGTTTCGCGGCCGCCTCGGCTTCGGCGCGGCGCCGCTCCCGGCAGTCGGCGGCGAGATGCTCGAGCGCGTCGGAGAGCGGCGCCCCGCTGGTCATGGCCCGGCTCGCCGTCCTGGCGAGCGGCGCGAGTGCGGGATCTCCGGCGAGGCTCGACCAACAGTCGACCGGGTCGCCGCCGAGCCGCTGCATCGCGACGACACCGCCGAGCGCCTCGCCGACCGGCCCGCCGATCGCCTGCCTGACCGCGTCGAGAGCGGCGACAGGTGCGCTGCCCGAGCGCAGGCAGGCCGCGAGCAGGTCGACGGCGATCGGCAGGTCGGCAGCGAGCCGCTGTCGGCGGCGCCGGACATG
>JAFMQP010000188.1 GCA_017354575.1 Acidothermales bacterium
CTCGCCCCGACCCTGGTCAAGCTGCACTTCCCGCAGCAGATCGGTCTCGTCACCGGCGTCTACACGACGCTGATGCAGCTGTCGACGGCCGTCGCCGCTGCGGCCAGCGTGCCGATGTCGGACGCGCTCGGCGGCTGGCGGCATGGCCTCGGGGTGTGGGCCCTGGTTGCCGCGGTCGCCGCCGTGCCGTGGCTCGGCCTGCCGCGCGAACGCGTGACGCTGCGGCAGAACGCCCACCGCGTGACCTGGCGCGGGCTGTCTCGCAGCCCCACGGCCTGGCTGCTCGCCGCGTTCTTCGGCATCCAGTCGGGCAACGCGTTCACCCAGCTCGGCTGGCTGCCCGCCCTGTTCGCCGACGCGGGGGTGAGCACGGCCGACGCGGGGTACGCGCTGTCGGTGATCCCGGCCGTCGGCGTGGTCGTGTCGGCCGCGCTCGCCGCGCTCACCGCCCGGCTCCGCTCGTTCCGCCCGACCGTCGTCGCGCTGTGCGTGTGCGCCGCCCTCGGCTACGTGGGCGTGCTCGTCGTCCCCGCGACGGCGCCGTGGTTCTGGGCGTTGCTGCTGGGCGTCGGCGGCGGCATGTTCCCGGTCGGCCTGATCCTCATCGGGCTGCGCGCGCCCACCGGCCAGGGCACCAGCGCGCTGTCCGGGTTCGTCCAGGGCATCGGGTACGTCGTCGGCGCGGCCATCCCGTTCCTGGTCGGGTTGCTCCACGACGCCACCGGCACGTGGACGTACGCCGTCGCCGTGCTGCTCGGTTCCGTCGTCCTGCTGTTCGTCGCCGGCCTCGGCGTGACCCGCATCCGGTACGTCGAGGACGAGATAACCGGAACCGGCGAAGGCACGTAGCATTTCGTCCCGTCAGCGACACGAACGCACCAGGAGAGACGAGAGCGTGAGCGAACAGCGGCGAGTCCGGCCGGCCCCGTTGAGCGGCTTCCCCGAGTGGACGCCCGAGGTCAGGCTCGTGGAGCTCCATTGGCTCGACCGCATCCGCGCGGCGTTCGAACGTTACGGCTTCTGCTCGGTCGAGACCCCGTCCGTCGAGGCGCTCGAGGTGCTGCTGGCCAAGGGCGAGACCTCGCAGGAGGTCTACACGCTGCACCGGCTGCAGGCGGACGAGGCGGACGCGGGCGAGGCGCGGCTCGGCCTGCACTTCGACCTGACCGTGCCGATCGCGCGGTACGTCGCGCAGCACTTCAACGACCTGGTCTTCCCGTTCAAGCGCTACCAGATGCAGCGGGTGTGGCGGGGCGAGCGCCCGCAGGAGGGCCGGTTCCGCGAGTTCATGCAGTGCGACGTCGACGTCATCGACGTCGACGACGTGGCGCTGCAGTTCGACGCCGAGCTCGCGCGGATCGTGTGCGAGGTGCTCACCGAGCTGGGCATCCCCCCGTGGGCACTGCACGTGAACAACCGCAAGGTGCTGCAGGGCTTCTACCAGAGCCTGGGCATCGGCGACCCGCTCGCCGTCATCCGGGTCGCGGACAAGATCGACAAGGTCGGCGTGGCCGGCGTCGAGGCGATGCTGGCCGACGACGTGGGGCTCGCGCCCGAGCAGGTGCGCGCGTGCCTCGACCTCGCGGCGATCCGCGGCTCCGGCGCCGGCGTCGTCGACGACGTCACTGCACTCGGCGTCAAGTCCGACCTGCTCACCGAGGGCCTCGACGAGCTGGGGTACGTGCTCGACGCGATGTCCGACCTGCCGGACGGGACAGTGCTCGCGGACCTGTCCATCGCCCGCGGGCTGGACTACTACACCGGCACGGTCTACGAGACCAGGTTCACCGACTGGCCGGACTACGGGAGCATCGCGTCCGGCGGCCGGTACGACGACCTGGCGGGCTCGTACATCAACCGCCGGCTGCCCGGCGTCGGGCTGTCCATCGGGCTCACCCGCATCTTCGCGAAGCTGGTGGGCGAGGGCCTGCTCGAGACCGCCGCGAGCTGCCCGACCGACGTGCTCGTCGTCGTGCCGAACGCCGAACGCCGCGGCGTCGCCGTCGAGACGGCCGCCCGGCTGCGCGAGCGTGGCCTACGGACCGAGCTGTACCACCAGGCCGACCGCATCGGGAAGCAGCTGCGGTACGCCTCGCGCAAGGGCATCCCGTACGTATGGTTCCCGCCGTTCGACGACGGCAAGCCGCACGAGGTCAAGGAGATGGCCGGGGGCGACCAGGTCGAGGCCGACCCGTCGACCTGGCGGCGCCCGTAGCCGGCGCCGTCGCGTCCCGCTGAGCCGTCCCCGGCTTCACATGGCCAGCACCACCTTCACGCGGTCTGCACGCGATGTGAAGGTTGCGCTCGCCGTGTGATCACGGAAATCACCTACATAACATGATCATTTCGAGAAGCGCGTGGCCGGTCAGGCGGTGCCGAGGTCGCGCAGGCGCGGGGCGAGGTCCTGCTCGAACTGGGTGAGGAACCGCTCCTGGTCGTGGCCCGGGGCGTGGAAGACCAGGTGGTTGAAGCCGGCGTCGACGTACGGCTTGACGTTCGCGACCGCCTCCTCCGGGTCGGCGCTCACGATCCACCTGCCGGCGATCTTGTCGATGGGCAGCTCGTCGGCGGCGCGCTCCATCTCGATCGGGTCCTCGAGCTCGGCCTTCTGCTCGGCCGAAAGCGCCAGCGGCGCCCAGAACCTGGTGTTCTCCAGCGCGGTGTCGTAGTCGTGGTCGTAGGACAGCTTGATCTCGATCATCCGGTCGATCGAGGACGGGTCGCGCCCGGCCTTCTCCAGCCCTTCGTCGACGGCGGGGATCAGCTTCTCCTCGTAGAGGTCCATGCCCTTGCCGCTGGTGCAGATGAACCCGTCGCCGACGCGGCCCGCGTACCGCGCCATGGTCGGGCCGCCCGCCGCGACGTAGATCGGGACGCCCTCGACGGGACGGTCGTACATGGTGGCGCCGACGGTCGTGTAGTACTCGCCGGCGTAGTCGACCCGTTCGCCGCTCCACAGCGCGCGCATCAGCTCGACGGCCTCGCGCAGCCGGGCGAACCGCTCCTTGAACGCCGGCCACTGCATGCCGGACACCGCGATCTCGTTGAGCGCCTCGCCGGTGCCGATACCGAGCAGAACGCGCCCGGGGAACAGGCAGCCCATGGTGCCGAACGCCTGCGCGACGACGGCGGGGTTGTAGCGGAACGTCGGGGTCATCACGCTGGTGCCGAGCACGATGCGGGACGTGCGCTCGCCCACCGCGCTCATCCACGCGATGGAGAACGGCGAGTGCCCGCCCTCGTGCCGCCACGGCTGGTAGTGGTCGCTGACGAGGGCGCTGTCGAAGCCGTGCGCCTCCGCCCGTACCGCCAGCTCGACCAGCTCGCGGGGCCCGAACTGCTCCGCGGACGCCTTGTATCCGATCGTGATGGTCATGCGGCCAACCTACCGCCCGCCGTCAGTGGCCCGCGGTGTCCCAGTTGTCGCCGGTGCCGACGGAGACCTCGAGCGGCACCTTCAGCTCGTGCGCCTCGGCCATCTCACCGACGACGAGCTCACGCAACCGGTCGAGCTCGCCGGGCGCGACCTCGAAGACGAGCTCGTCGTGCACCTGCAGCAGCATCCTGGAGCGCAGGCCCGCGTCGGCGATGGCGCGGTCGACGCGCAGCATCGCGACCTTGATGATGTCGGCGGCCGAGCCCTGGATCGGCGCGTTGAGCGCCATCCGCTCGGCCATCTGCCGCCGCTGCCGGTTGTCGCTCACGAGGTCGGGCAGGTACCTGCGGCGGCCGAGCAGCGTCTCGGTGTAGCCGTCCCGGCGTGCCTGCGCGACGATGCCCCTGAGGAAGTCGCGGACGCCGCCGAACCGCTCGAAGTAGCGGTCCATGTGGGCGGACGCCTCGTCCGGCGTGATGCCGAGCTGCTGCGACAGCCCGTACGCGGACAGCCCGTACGCGAGTCCGTACGACATCGCCTTGATCCGCCTGCGCATCTCCGGCTCGACGCCCTCGGTCGGGAGGTCGAACGCGAGCGCGGCGACGTAGGTGTGCAGGTCCTCCCCCGACTGGAACGCCTCGATCAGGCCCGCGTCGTCGGACAGGTGCGCCATGATGCGCATCTCGATCTGGCTGTAGTCGGCGGTCAGCAGCGTCTCGTACTCCCGGCCGACGACGAAGCCGCGGCGGATCGCCCGGCCCTCGACGGTGCGGATCGGGATGTTCTGCAGGTTGGGGTCGCGCGAGGACAGCCGGCCCGTCGCCGCCACGGTCTGGTCGAAGGTGGTGTGGATGCGGCCGTGGTCGTCGATCATCGGGATCAGCGAGTCGACGATGCTGCGCAGCTTGCTCACGTCGCGGTGCCGCAGCAGGTGCTCGAGCACGGGGTGGCCGGTCTGGATCGAAAGGCCCTGCAGCGCGTCCGCGTCGGTGGTGTAGCCGCTCTTGATCCGCTTGGTCTTCGGCAGGCTCAGCTCGTCGAACAGCACCTGCTGCAGCTGCTTCGGCGAGCCGAGGTTGAACTCGTGCCCGACGACGGCGAACGCCGCCTGCTCGGCCTCCTTGACCCGCCCCGCGAGCGTCGCCGACAGGTGGTCGAGGTGGTCGCCGTCGGCCGCGACGCCGTGGCGCTCCATCGCGGCCAGCACACCCACGAGCGGCATCTCGACCTCGCGCAGCAGCGCGGTGCCGCCGCGCCGCTCGACGTCGGCCTCCAGCGCCTCGGCGAGCTGCAGCACGGCGTACGCGCGCACGCCGAGCGCCTCCGCCTCGTCCTGCTCGGCGCTGCCGTCGAGGGTCAGCTGCCCGCTGTCGTCGGCCTGGGCGCGCAGCTCCCTGCGGAGATAGCGCAGCACCAGGTCGCCGAGGTCGAAGGTGCGCTGCCCCGGCAGGGCGAGGTACGCGGTGAGCGCGGTGTCGCAGACCAGGCCGCCGATCCACCAGCCAGCGGCGGCGAACGCGAGCATCGGGCCCTTGGCGTCGTGCATGACCTTCGGCCGGTCGGCGGCGGAAAGCCACGACCCGAGCGCCTGGTCGTCCTCCTCGATGACCTGAGTGGGGTCGACGTAGCAGGCGGCACCGTCGGACGCGGCTATCGCCAGCCCGGTCAGCGTGCCGGTGCCGCGGCCCCAGGTGCCGGTGACGGCGACGGCGCACCGCCGGCCCGGCTCGGTGTGCTCGGCGAGCCACGCCGGTAGCTCACCCGCGCCGAGCACGCCGGTGTCGACGTCGAATCCCTCGTCGGCCTCCGGCTCGACGCTGGACAGGGTGCTGAACAGCCGCTCCCGCAACACCCGGAACTGCAGGTTGTCGAACAGCTCGTGCACCTGCTGGCGGTCCCAGTTGCCGAGCTGCAGGTCGTCGGGCGTGCGGTCGAGCGCGACGTCGCGGACCAGCTCGGTGAGCTGGCGGTTCTGGATGACCTGGGCCAGGTGCGCGCGGAGCGCGTCGCCGGCCTTGCCCTTCACCTCGTCGACGCGGTCGACGAGGGAGTCGAGGCTGCCGAATTCGCGGATCCACTTGGCCGCGGTCTTCTCCCCCACGCCGGCGATGTTCGGCAGGTTGTCGCTCGGGTCGCCGCGGACGGCGGCGAAGTCGGGGTACTGCTCGGGCGAGAGCCCGTACTTCTCGTTGACGGCCTCGGGCGTGAACCTGGTGAGGTCGGAGACGCCGCGCCGGGGGTACAGCACCGTGACCTGGTCGCCGACGAGCTGGAGCGCGTCGCGGTCGCCGGTGCAGATGAGCACCTCGTAGCCCTCGGTCACAGCCTGGGTGGTGAGGGTCGCGATGAGGTCGTCCGCCTCGTACCCCTCCACCGCGAGCCGCGGGATGCGCAGCGCGTCGAGGACCTCCTCGATCAGGCTCACCTGGCCGCGGAACTCGTTCGGCGTCTCGCTGCGGTTCGCCTTGTAGTCGGCGTACCGCTCGGCGCGGAACGTCTTGCGGGACACGTCGAACGCCACCGCCATGTGCGTGGGCTGCTCGTCGCGCAGCACGTTGATGAGCATCGACGTGAACCCGTAGACGGCATTGGTCGGCTGGCCGGTGGTGGTCGAGAAGTTCTCCACGGGCAGCGCGAAGAACGCCCGGTAGGCCAGCGAGTGGCCGTCGATGAGCAGCAACCGCGGTGTCGCGGCCGTGGTGTCCTTGGTGGTGGCCATCACGACGATCCTAGAGTTCCCTACTGACAGACTGCCCCCGCCCGGAGGTGCGTGTGCCCGACGACCAGGAGACGCAGGACGTACTCGCGCAGCTGCGCGCCGCCGAGGAGGGCACGCTACCGGAACGGATGGGTATCGAGGTCGGCGAGGCGACGCCGCAGCGGGTCGTGGGGACCATGCCGGTCGCCGGGAACACCCAGCCGTACGGGCTGATGCACGGCGGCGCGTCCTGCGTGCTCGCCGAGACGCTCGGGTCGATCGGCGCCGCCCTTTACGCCGCCCCCGACCGGCTGGCGGTGGGGACCGAGATCAACGCGACCCACCACCGGGCCGTCCGCCACGGGACCGTCACCGGCGTCGCGACCCCGATACACCTCGGGCGGACCGTGGCGACGTACGGCATCGAGATCACGGACGAGCGTGATCGCCGGGTGTGCACGGCGCGACTCAGCTGCATGATCGTCGACCGCGTGTGATCACCCGGAGCGCCGCCACGCGCGCTTTGCATCGGCTACCCGGAGGTAGCTACGGTGGCCGCCTGTGCGTCACCCGTGAGGGGGGATCGCACGGGGGCTCGGAGCGCTGAGTAGAGAACGTCCGGACCGGGAGGTCCGAACGGTGCCAAAGGCGTTCCGGGCCTCCACCTTCAGCCGGGCCGGCGACGGACCAGTGTGCGGCTTCGTGGATGGCCCGGCGGGCGGTCAGTCGGCCTCGGCCTCGGTGACCGACTCCAGCACGACCTCGGCGACCTGCCGCATCGGCACGCGACGGTCCATCGCGGTCTTCTGGATCCAGCGGAACGCCTGCGGCTCGGTGAGGCCGTGCTTGTCCTGCAACGCCGACTTCGCGCGCTCGACCAGCTTGCGCGTCTCCAGCCGGTCGCCGAGGTCGCGGACCTCTTCTTCCAGCGCGGAGATCTGCGCGAACCTGCTCTGTGCCACCTCGATCGCGGGCAGCAGGTCGGCCTTCGTAAAGGGCTTCACCAGATACGCCATCGCGCCGGCGTCGTTCGCGCGGTCGACGAGGTCGCGCTGCGAGAAGGCGGTGAGGATGACGACCGGCGCGATGCGGTCGGTGGCGATCCGCTCGGCCGCGCTGATGCCGTCGAGCACGGGCATCTTGACGTCCATGATCACCAGGTCGGGGTTGTGCTCGACCGCGGCGTCGACGGCCGCCTGCCCGTCACCCGCCTCGGCCACGACCTGGTAGCCCTCGTCCTCGAGCATCTCCTTGAGGTCGAGCCGGATGAGGGCCTCGTCCTCGGCGATCACGACCCGCCGCGCTGTCTCGGTCACGGGTCAAGCGTAGTCAGCGTGCACGCCCGGGCACGCCACCGGTAGTGTGAGCTTGTCCATTACGGGCGTGTTTCACGCGGCCCCGGTATCCGAATTGGCACAGGAGCCGGCCTCAAAATCCGGTGGTCTCACGACCATGTGGGTTCGAGTCCCACCCGGGGCACGCGCGGCAGTCGCTCGCCTGGACCTGTCAATGCGTTCGTGACTGGCGCTTCGCAGGGCACCAGGGCGGCTGCATGCTGTGTCGCGACCCAGCTCCCCACGGAAGCGA
>JAFMQP010000189.1 GCA_017354575.1 Acidothermales bacterium
GTTCCCTGTGTTGGCCACCCGGAACGTATAGGTGATCTCCTCACCCGCCGCGCCGTACGTGTCCGGCGACGCCGTCTTCTCCACCGTGATACCCGGGGGCCCGAGCGTGTTGGTGAAGGTGCACACCACGACGGCGCCCTGCACCGTGCTGTCCGGGGACGGGAAGGTCAGGTCGAAACTGGTCCCATCCCCGCTCGCGATGGTCTCACCGGAATTGGCGTCTTCGCACGACCAGGTGGAGGTGTAGTCGCTGAGCTCGGCGGTAGACCCGGACGCAAGCTCCTCGCTGATCGTGTAGTCGGTCCCCGGGATCCCGGGAAGCGGACCTACTTCTTCGTTCTGAAGGCCGGTCGCGCTGCCGGTGGTGGTGGCGGTGTTGCCTTCCGTGAGGCCGCCGCCGGTGACCGACATGGTGAACTGGTCCTGGGCACGCGCGCGGCCGTTGGGCAGGTCCTTACGCACCGTCAGGGTCCCGGGGAGGCTGCAGCCGGCGAGGTCGGTGAGAATGCCGTTGTCCGGGACGCCGGTCTGGGGGGTGGTCCCGATCATGGCACCCGTGTTCGGGTTGAGGTGGACCAGCGTGGCCGTGCCACCGGGGGCGCTCGTCGCGTACTGCGCGTAGAGCGTCCCGTCGGCCGCGAACGCGATGCCGTTGTAGAAGCCCGTGCCCGCGGGTGCCGTGTTCGTCGCGAGCTCCGTCGGAGTGCGCTCCACGGTCGGACCCGAGGTGGGGAGCGGCCCGTCGACGCGAAGGATCTGAGAGCTGTTCGAACCCGTCGGGTTGTTGGTCCCGGAGACGATGAACAGGTTGCCGCCACCGTCGAACGCGATGTCACCGGTGGAGTTCGTGGAGTTCGGTATGGGGACCTCGATCAGCTCGCCCAAGCTGGTGGCGGTGTTCGGGTCGTAGCCCCAGATCTCGATCCTCCGGCTGGCCCCGCCCGAGATGCCGGCGTACCCCGCGTAGTAGTAGATCCCGTTGGCCGGGTCGACCGCGCCCATGACCAGGGTCAGACCCGTGTTGGGGCCGGGCGTGGAACTGGTGGTGCCGTCCCGCTCGTGCGTATAGATCGTCTGGCCGAGTGTCGCCGACGGGTTCTGCGCCACCGCGTACGCGGCGCTCAGGTCCGGCGTCACCGCGAGGCCGTTGACGGGCGTGGTGCCGCTCGAGAAGCTGCCGACGAAAGTGTTGTTTCCGCTCTCCTTGTCGAGCGCGTAGATGTTCCCGGCGTCGATGGGGGCGGTGGCCGCTTGGGATCCGGCGACGTTGAAGATGGTCGAATCGGTGCACGTCGCCGGAAGGAGGCGGGGGCTGATTGCGGCTGGGGTCTTCGGCGTTGCCGCCGGCGGGGGAGCCGCGGCCGGCTTACGGGTGGGCGTGGTCGACGTGGCCGTCTTCGTCGGCGGCGCCGTGGTTGCCGACGCCGTCGTGGGCGGCGAGAGCCCGGGCGCACCGGTGACCGTCAGTGTCGTGGCGCACGGCTGGGCGGCGACGCATGTTCCGCCCCGAGGGAAGGCGGTCGTGGCCAGCTTCGTGCCACGCGCGGCGTCCGCCGCCACCTTCGCTCGGAACGACGTCGTGGCCCGGTTGCCCGACGCGCCGGACGCGGGCACTGTCCACGTGAGCTTCCTGGTCGCCGCGTTCAGCGTCAATCCACGCTCGGCGAGGTCGGCTTCGGGGGTCGCGACACTGGCGTTACGGAGCAGGCCGGAGAGGTCGTCGACCACCCTCGCGCCCGCCGGTATGGAACCGCTCCTGCTCTCGGCGCGGAGCGTGTAGCGGATCGTGGCACCGGGAGCGACTGTGCCACCGGACCCCGGATGTGCCCTCGCGGTCACCTTCAGCGGTACCGGTGTCGACGCGGACGAGCTGCTCGCCTTCGGCGGCGATGCCGTGGACGTGGGCGACGCCGTGGGTGACGCGACGGCGGTACCGCCCGGTGCCAGGAAAATGCCGACGACCAGGCCCAGTGCGGCGACCGAGGCCAGCCACCGGGTGCGCGGGCGCACATCGTGCGCGCGGACAACAGACCAACGCCTGCGCGTGCTCGTCACTTCTACCCCCGTGCCCTATCGCCCCCCGGCGAAGAAACGCACGATCAAGCCGCGTCGCGACGGTAAGCCCGTTATGGGCGGTAGTCAACACATTGCTGAAAAGTGGATAGATTCCAGAAGAACAGGTGCTATGCCGGACGCGTCGCGCCGTCCCAGCGGGCGCGGCGCATGTCGACGCGGTCGCCCCGCATCGGGGTGTCGTCCTCCCTGAGCGCGGCCGCAGCGCGACCGTCGTCGACCAGAGCGGGAGTGCCGTCGGCGTGGACCACCCGCCACCACGGCACACCGCCGCCGAACAGCGCCATCACCCGGCCCACCTGACGGGGACCGCCCGTGCCCAGGTACTCGGCGATGTCACCGTACGCAAGCACCTTCCCGGGCGGGATGCGGTCGACGACGTCGAGCACCGCCTCCGCGAAGTCGTCCAGCCCCTGCATGCCAGGTGAGAGTAACGGCCCCGCGGTTCGCGGGGAGTCTCGGTCATGATTACGCAACCCCACGGACAGCTCGGCGGCACCGACCCGTCACGTCCACAGCGCGAGGTGATGGAACACTGCGCCGATGACCCATGGCGACGCCCCGGCGCGGGACCGGCCCATCTTCGTCTTCGGCTGCCCGCGATCCGGAACCACGATGTTGCAGCTGATGCTGCACGGGCACCCGCGCATCGCCATCCCGCCCGAGACCCGCTTCGTCGAGCGGTGCTACTTCGACAGGCGCGCTTTCGGCGACCTGCGTGACCCGGACAACCGCAGGAGGCTGGCCGCGTCCATCGTCACGCCCGAGGAGACCAGGTTCCGCGACCTGCAGCTGGATCCGGCCGACGTGGTGGAGCAGGTGGTGGCCGCCGGCCCTACGGTGGGATCGGCGTGCGCGACGGTCCTGCGGATGTACGCCGCCCGGTTCGGCAAGCCCCGGTGGGGTGACAAGCGCCCCGGGTACCACCGGGTGATCCCGATCCTGCGGACGCTGTTCCCCGACGCCGTGTTCGTCCACCTGGTACGGGACGGCCGCGACTGCGTGGCGTCGCTGGAGCGGGCGTCGTGGTGGAACCGGCCGATCCACCACTCGATCCACGCCTGGATGTCGGCCACCAGCAACGCCCGCCGCGCGGCCAGGACGCTGCCGGCCGACTCGTTCTACGAGCTGCGGTACGAGGAGCTCGTGGCCGAGCCCGGCAAGCAGCTTTCGGCGTTGTGCGAGTTCCTGGACGAGGAATACGACGAGGCGATGGCGACGCCGAAAGCGCTCGCCGGCGTCGTGGTCGCGCCGCGGAAGATGCGGGTCGAGGGCACGTACCGGGACGTCTCGACCAGCTCGATCGGCAACTGGCGGACACGCCTCGAGCCGTGGCAGGTCGACCTGTGCGAGGCGATCATGGGCGACCGGCTGCGCGAGTACGGGTACGACCTCACCGGCGCGGGCCGGGCACCGGCCGCGCACCGCCTCGCCTACGCGAGGGCTGCGTTCGGCCGGAGCCGCCGCTGGTACGGCACCGTGCTCGCGGACCGCGTCGAGCGGACGCTACGTCCCCAGCCGCTCGCCGCCGAGCCTCAGTAGGTCGGCAGCGAGTTGTCGATCTGCTGTGCCCAGGCGGTGACACCGCCCTGCACGTGCGTCGCGTCCGCGAACCCCGCCTGCTTCAGCGCGGCGAGCGCCTCCGCGGACCGGCCGCCGGTCTTGCAGTGCAGCACGATCGGCTTGTCCTGGGGCAGCTCGGCGAGCGCCTCGCCGGAGAGGATGCGGTCCTTCGGGATCAGCACCGAGCCCGGGATCTTCACGATCTCGTACTCGTGCGGCTCGCGGACGTCGACGAGCAGGAACTTGTCCCCGCGGTCGAACTTCTCCTTGAGCTGCTTGACGCTGATCGTCGACCCGAGGACGGCGTCCTGCGCCTCGTCGGAGACGACGCCGCAGAACGCGTCGTAGTCGATGAGCTCCTTGACGGGCTCGGCCTCGGGGTCCTTCTGCACCTTGACGGTGTTCCACGTCATCGCCAGCGCGTCGTAGATCATCAGCCGGCCGACGAGCGTCTCGCCGATGCCCGTGATCAGCTTGATCGCCTCGGTGACCATTGCCGACCCGATCGACGCGCAGAGCACGCCGAGCACGCCGCCCTCGGCGCAGGACGGCACCATGCCAGGGGGCGGCGCCTCCGGATATAGGTCGCGGTAGTTGGGGCCGTACTCGTCCCAGAACACGCTGACCTGGCCGTCGAAGCGGAAGATCGAGCCCCAGACGTACGGCTTGCCCAGGATCACGCAGGCGTCGTTGACGAGGTAGCGGGTGGCGAAGTTGTCGGTGCCGTCGAGGATGAGGTCGTACGGCTCGAAGATCTCCAGCGCGTTCGTGTTGTCGAGCTGCGTCTCGTGCGCGACGAAGTTCACGTACGGGTTGATCTCGGCGACGCTCTCCTGCGCCGACTGCACCTTCGGCTTGCCGATGTCGGACTGGCCGTGGATGACCTGGCGCTGCAGGTTGGACTCGTCGACCACGTCGAAGTCGATGACGCCGAGCGTGCCGACGCCCGCGGCCGCGAGGTACAGCAGCGCGGGCGAGCCCAGGCCGCCGCCGCCGACCACGAGCACCTTGGCGTTCTTCAGCCGTTTCTGCCCGTCCATCCCGACGTCGGGGATGATCAGGTGCCGCGAGTAGCGGCGTACCTCGTCGACGGTGAGCTCGGCTGCGGGTTCGACCAGTGGTGGCAACGACACTGAAGTCTCCGGTTGCGTCTCGATCGACAGTTCGTGGGCTCAGGCGAGCCTAAAGGTGCCAACCAGTGACCGGCCGGCACCATTCCCGCCGGGTGCCGCCCGCGGCGGGGAGGCTGTCACGCGGTCTTGCGCGCCTTGGCCGCGGTCTTCTTCGCCGCCTTCTTGGCCTTCTTCCGGGCGGGCTCGTCGTCGTCGGCCCGGCCGCTCTTCGCGGCCTCGACACTGGCGCGCAGCGCGGACATCAGGTCGACGACGGTGCCGGCCTCCTCGGGCTCCTCCGGCGCGACGACCTCGCGGCCCTCGACCTTGGCCTCGATGACGGCCTGCAGCGCCTCGCGGTAGGCGTCGGTGTACTCCTCCGGCTCGAAGTCGCCGCTCATCTGCTCGATCAGCGACTTGGCCATCGCCAGCTCCTGCGGCCGCACCTCGACGTCCTCGTCCAGGAAGTCGAACTCCGCCGCGCGGATCTCGTCCGGCCACAGCATCGTCTCGAGCACGAACACGCCGTCGCGCACGCGCAACGTCGCCAGCTGCTCGCGCTGGCGCAGCGCGATCTTCACCAGCGCGATCTGGCCGGACTCCTCCAGCGCGTCCCTGAGCAGGGCGTACGGCTTCGCGCCCTGGCCCTCGGGCTCCAGGTAGTAGCTCTTGTTGAAGTAGATCGGGTCGACCTGCTCGAGCGGGACGAACTTCAGCACGTCGACCGCCCGGCTGGACGAGATGGGCAGGTCGGCGAAGTCCTCGTCGGTGAGGATCACCATCTCGCCGGTGGGCAGCTCGTAGCCCTTCGCGATGTCGGAGTACGCGACCTCCTCACCGCACACCGTGCACACCCTGCGGTACTTGATCCGGCCGCCGTCCTCCCGATGCACCTGATGGAAGGCGACGCTGCGCTCCTCGGTGGCGCTGTACAGCTTCACCGGGATCGACACGAGCCCGAAGGAGATCGCCCCCTTCCAGATGCTGCGTGGCATAGCCTTCTCCTCTCGATCCCTGCGTCTCCTACCAGCATGCCCGCTGATCGGCGATTTGTCCGCCCAAGATCATCCAATCGTCGCCGGACGGGCACCGCAGCGGGCAGAATCGGGCCCATGCCGGAGCTCGGGCCAGGCGGCGGCACCGTCGGGATCCTGCACCCGGGCGAGATGGGCGCCGCGGTCGCTCGGTGCCTCCGCCGCCGCGGCTTGCGCGTGTCCTGGGCGTCCGAGGGACGCAGCCGCGCCACGAACGAACGCGCGGACGCCGCGGGGTTCACCGGTGTCTACGTGGACGCCAACGCCGTCGCCCCCGAGACGGCAAGGCGCATCGCGGGACTGCTGCTGCCGGCGACGTTCGTCGACGGCGGCATCGTGGGCGCTCCGCCCACCACCCCGGGCACGACCCGGCACTACCTCTCGGGGGACGCGGCCGGCAGCGTGCAGGGGCTGTTTTCCGGCACCCCGCTCGACGCGCGGGTGGTGCCGGGCGGTGCCGGCGCGGCCTCGGCCGTCAAGGCGGCCTACGCGGCGTGGACCAAGGGCAGCGCCGCGCTGCTGCTCACCGCGCGGGTCGAGGGTGTCGAGGCGACGCTGCTCGACCAGTGGACCGGCTCGTTGCCGGACCTGCACGAGCGGGCCGCACTGGCCGAGCGGTCCGCGGCGGCGAGGGCTGGCGCTGGGTGGGCGAGACGGAGGAGATCGCGGCCGCGATGCGCGCCGCGGGCCTCCCCGACGGCTTCCACCTGGCGGCCGCCGACGTCTTCCGCGACCGGCCGCGACCGGTGCCGTGACGCCGTACCGTGAGCACGTGATCCCGCCGTTCGTCCCGCCGATGCTCGCGGTCACCGGTGAGCTCCCGCCGGACGACCCGCGCTGGGCGTACGAGCCCAAGTGGGACGGCGTGCGCGTCGTCGCCTGCCTCGGCGACGGCGAGGCGCGGCTGTGGAGCCGGCTCGGCAACCAGGTGACCGTCAGCTACCCGGAGCTGGCCCGGCTCACCCGGCTGCTGTCCGTGCCGGCCGTTCTCGACGGCGAGGTCGTCGCGTTCGACGAACGGGGCCGGCCCGACTTCGGGCTGCTGCAGCACCGGATGCACCTGACCCGCCCGGCCGACGTGACGCACGCCAGGCGGACCGTCCCGGTCACCTATGTCGCGTTCGACCTGCTGCACCTCGGCGGGCACGACACCGTGGCCCTGCCGTACCGCGACCGCCGCGCGCTGCTCGCCGACCTCGACCTGGAGCGCGGCGGCGGCGTGCACGTCCCGCCGTACAGCGAGGGGCACGGCGCGGCGATGGTCGAGGCCACGCTCGAGCACGGCCTCGAGGGGGTGGTGGCCAAGCGGATGGACTCCACGTACGTCCCCGGGCGGCGGGTCGACACGTGGCGGAAGATGAAGCACCAGCACACCCGTGACGTGCTCGTCGCCGGGTGGCTGCCGGGCGAGGGCCGGCGGGAGGGCACCATCGGGGCGATCGTGATGGCGCTGCCGGACGGCGCGGGCGTGCTGCGGCACGTCGGCCAGGTGGGCACCGGGTTCTCCGACCAGGTGCTCGACGACCTGCACACGCTGCTCGCCGCGGAGGAGACCGCCACCGGCGCGCTCGCGGGGCAGCTCGAACCCGCCGCCGAGCGCGTCGTGCACTGGGTCGAGCCGCGCCGGGTCGCCGAGGTGAGGTACACCAACTGGACGCGGGACGGGCGGCTGCGCGCGGCGGTGTGGCGCGGCCTGCGTCCCGACGTCGACCCGGCGGAGGTGGAGCCGCATGGCTGACGTGCTGGTGGAGGTGGAGGGGCAGCGGATGAAGCTGTCCAACCTCGACAAGGTGCTCTACCCCGAGTCGGGGTTCACCAAGGCCGAGGTCATCGACTACTACACCCGGATCGCACCGGTCGTC
>JAFMQP010000190.1 GCA_017354575.1 Acidothermales bacterium
CGAGGGCGACAGCGGGCACCAGCTCTTCTGGGCACGTCGCCTCATCGGGCGTCGGCCGCGGGCCCGCCCCAGTCGGTGACGCCGCCGGATACCGCGATGTGCACCATCGTCTCGTCGTCCACCGCGCCGTGCCAGTGCTCGACGCCGGGTGCGGTGCTTACCGTGTCGCCGGCGGCGAAGCGTACGACCGCCTGGCCCTGCTCCTGCATCAGGCCGTGTCCGGAGACGGCGTGGAGCAGCTGACCGCCGGCGTGGCTGTGCCAATGGGTGCGGGCACCTGGTTGGAACGTGACGCGGTTGACCCGTACCGTCGTC
This sequence comes from Acidothermales bacterium, assembly GCA_017354575.1. Classification (GTDB taxonomy): domain Bacteria; phylum Actinomycetota; class Actinomycetes; order Streptosporangiales; family WHST01; genus WHST01. The sequence goes on from JAFMQP010000190.1 coordinate 316, forward strand.
TCGGCGAGCTCGCCGAGAGCTTCGAGCTCGGCCTCGCCGGTGAACGCGGCATCGGTGTGCTGCGGTTCGGTCATGCACGTCTCCGCATGTCGAGGTAACGGTCGAGGTCGCTGACCGCCAGCCTACCGGACGCCTCGCGCACAGGTGCCGCCGCGAGCAGGCCGTACCGTCAGGGACATCGACCAGGGCGTAACGTCTGGCCCGGGCATGCCGGTGCGCACCCGGGAGGACCATGGACCATCACGCCGCGCCGCGCGGGTTCGACGTCCAGGCGTTCTTCGCCGCCATCGACGAGCGACGCCGCCGTGAGGGGTTGAGCTGGTCGCGGGTCGCCGCGCAGATGTGGGAGCTCAGCGCGGACTTCAACGCCCTGCACGAGCGCTACCATCCGATCGCCGCGTCCACCATCAGCGGCATGGCACGCCGCGGGGACACCAGTTGCCAGCACGCGCTGGTGATGCTGCGCTGGCTGGAGCGTACGCCGGAGGACTTCATCGCAGAGCCCCGTCCGGGCACCGCCGGCGTGCCACTGCCGGAGGCCGGCCCCGCACACTTCCTGCGGTGGGATCTCAAGGCGCTGTACGGCGCGCTCGACGAGTCGCGGGTCCGTCGGGGCGCGACCTGGCGGCAGGCCGCACAGCGCCTGTACTGCAGCCCGAATCAGCTCACCGGGCTGCGCACCGCGAAGTACGCCACCGGCATGCGGCTCGCGATGCGGATCTGCCAGGCGCTCGGCCGCCCGTCAGCCGACTTCGTCCACCCCGCCGACTGGTAGCGCCGACGCGTCGGCTCCGGCTCCCGGGCGATACCGGCCGGAACGTGCATCGAGCGGCTTGCCGTTCGCTGCGACCAGCTGCCCGCGGAGGTAGGTGCGGACGACCTGTCCGGTCACCGTGCGGCCGTCGAACGGCGTCCACCCGGCCTTGGAGAGGACGTCGGCGTTGCGTAGCGTGCGGCTGGCCGTGGGGTCGACGAGTGTCAGGTCGGCGTCCGCGCCCACCGCTATGCGTCCCTTCCTGGGCCATAGTCCGTAGGCGCGGGCGGGGTTCTGGCTGTAGACGCGGGCGACGTCCTCGTAGGCGAGGCGACCGCGTGCCGCGGCGTCGAGCAGCAGGGCCATGGTGGTGTCGAGCCCGGGGAGGCCGAAGTGCACGTTCCACATGTCGCCGGCCCGCTTCTGCTCGAGCGTGGACGGCGCATGGTCGGTCGACATGTGCGTGAGCACGCCCTGCCGCAACAGCTCCCACATCTCCGCCTCGTCCGCGTCGCTGCGAGTCCGTGCCGGCGGAGTGAACTTGCGCAGCGCCCCGTGTTCGAGTACCTCGTCCTCACGAACGAGGAAGTACTGCGGACAGCCCTCGGCGGCGAGGGTCGCGCCGCGGGCTCGTTCCGCGGACAGGTAGTGGGCGACCTCCGGGTTGCTGACGTGGGCGACGGTCGCCCGCGCACCGGTGCGTCGCACGAGGAGCGCGGCGACGACCGCCGCGACCAGTTCCGCGTCCCTGTTGCGCCAGTCCAACAGGATCGCGTTGTCCGACCTGCCCTGCTCCTTCAGCAGCGACTCCGCCGACGCGGTGAGCGACTCGTCCTCGCAGTGCAGCAGACTGACCGCTCCTGCCAGCGTCGTCGCTTCGAGATGGGCCTTGAGCTCCGCGGCGTCGTGGCCCGGTACGCCGTGTGTCGTACAGGTGAAGACCTTGAAGAACGAGACCCCGGCGCGCCACAGGCCTGCGACGGCATCGGCGTGCCCGGGCCAGGCGTGTGCGGCGAGCCCGAAGTCGACGTTGGACCTGTGCCGCAGGTGGGCGAGTTTCGCCCTCAGGTCGTCGACGGTCCTCACCGGTTGGCCGTGCGAGTGCTCGACGACGGTCGTCACCCCGGACACGGCGGCGGCGTTGGTGCCGGACGGAAAGTCCTCCCGCTCGGTGCTGCCGGGATCCATCAGGTGGACATGTGTGTCGACGCCGCCCGGCAGCACGAGCAGGCCGCCGGCGTCGACGGTCTCCGCGGCGCTCGGCCGTTCGGGTCCGACGGCCGCCACACGCCCGTCCGCGACGACGACGTTCGCCCGCCGCCGGCCGGTCGGGGTGACGACGGTGCCGCCGGCGATCAACAGGTCAGCTTCAGCCACGTCCCGATCCTTTCATCCCCCGGTCCGCGGCCTACGCCAACGGCCGCCGCCCTGGAGCTTGAACAGGTGATCGACGAGGAGCCTCGTCGTGGGTGGCGGACGCCGCTGCGTGACCGCATGCCACGGCCGCCGCAGCGGCGTACCAGATACCGGAACGCGTTCCAGCCGACCACCGCCGAGCAGCTGCGCGACCGCCGCCCGCAAGACCAACGTGGCGCCGGGACAGCAGCGCCACGCAGGTGTCCCGCGTTCCCGAGCCCGTCTCGCGCAGCAACCACGTCAGCCGACCGGGATCGAACCCGTCCGCCACGCCGGGCGCCGCGACGACGACGAACAGGCCCGGTAGCGACCGAAACCGCGAACCCGGTCGATTGAGGCCGCCCCGATCGCGTGACAGGGTGATCGGGTGAGCGGAATGCAGTTCGGGATCTTCACCGTGGGGGACGTGACCCCCGATCCGACGACGGGCACCGCACCGACCGAGGCGGAACGGATCCGCGCTACGCTCGCCATCGCGGCCAAGGTCGAGGAGGTCGGGCTCGACGTCTTCGCCACCGGTGAACACCACAACCCGCCGTTCGTCCCCTCGTCGCCGACGACGCTGCTCGGCTTCATCGCGGGACGCACCGAACGGATCGTGCTGTCCACGTCCACCACGCTGATCACGACGGACGACCCGGTGAAGATCGCCGAGGACTTCAGCGTGCTGCAGCACCTGTCGGCGGGGCGCACCGACCTGATGCTCGGCCGCGGCAACACCGGGCCGGTGTACCCGTGGTTCGGGAAGGACATCCGCCAGGCGGTGGCGCTCACGGTGGAGAACTACGACCTGTTGCGCCGGCTCTGGCGCGAGGAGACGGTCGACTGGGAGGGCCGGTTCCGGACTCCGCTGCAGGGGTTCACGCTGGTTCCCCGCCCGCTGGACGGCGTGCCGCCGTTCGTCTGGCACGGGTCCATCCGCACCCCCGAGATCGCCGAGCTCGCGGCGTACTACGGCGACGGGTTCTTCGCGAACCACATCTTCTGGCCGGCGTCGCACACGGAGCGGATGGTTCGGCTGTACCGGCAGCGGTTCGAGCACTACGGGCACGGCACCGCCGCGCAGGCGATCGTGGGACTCGGCGGCCAGGTCTTCATGCGCAGGAACAGCCAGGACGCCGTGCGCGAGTTCCGGCCGTACTTCGACAACGCGCCCGTGTACGGGCACGGCCCTTCGCTGGAGGAGTTCACCGCGCAGACGCCGCTGACCGTGGGCTCTCCGCAGCAGGTGATCGAGCGGACGCTCGGGTTCCGCGACTACGTCGGTGACTACCAGCGGCAGCTGTTCCTGGTCGACCACGCCGGCCTGCCGTTGAAGACCGTGCTCGAACAGCTGGACATGCTCGGTGAGGACGTGGTGCCGGTGCTGCGCAAGGAGTTCGAGGTCGGCCGGCCCGCGGACGTCCCCGCCGCCCCGACGCACGAGTCGCTCGTCGCGGCACGGAAATCCGAAGGGGCCGACGGATGACCGCACTGGCAGTCGTGAGCGGCGGCCTCCGCGAGCCGTCGTCGACCCGGTTGCTCGCCGACCGGCTCGATGCCGCGGTGCGCGCCGACCTCGACGCGGCCGGCGTGAGTGCCTCGTCCACCGTCGTCGAGCTGCGCCCGCTCGGCCGAGCCGTCATGGACGCGATGCTCACCGGGTTTCCCACCACCTCGCTGGCGGAGGCGTTCGACATCCTCGCGGACGCCGACGGCCTGATCGCCGTGACACCGGCGTTCAACGCGTCCTTCGGCGGGCTGTTCAAGTCCTTCTTCGACGTGCTGCCCGAGGAGACACTCACCGACATGCCGGTGCTGATCGGCGCCACCGGCGGCACCGAGCGGCATTCCCTCGTGCTCGAGCACGCGCTGCGACCGATGTTCAGCTATCTGCACGCTGTCGTCTCGCCGACCGGCGTCTACGCCGCCACCGACGACTTCGGTGCGCAGGAGGGCGCATCGCTGCGGGAACGCATCGACAGGGCCGCTGTCGACTTCAGCCGGTTGCTGCGCTCCTGCGGCCCGCGTCAGCGACGCGACGTCTTCGCCGAGGAGGTCGCCTCGATGGAGCGTCTGCTCGGGTCGAACGACCGCCGCCACCCCCGCCCGTGATCCGGCTCAGCTGACCGGCGGCGGGTCACCGAGCGCGCTGGCCGGCAACGCCGGATCCCAGTCGCACACCGCACACGAGTGCTCGAAGGCGGAGCGAACTCGGGCGCGAACCCGTGCGGCTCACGGCTTCCGACGACGTCGTCCCAGTCGAGCACGTACTCGCCGAGGGCCTCGTCCCGATGTGCCTCGCGGGGCGAGAGCCCACCGGCGGCGAACCCGTCCGGTGCCGGATGGGCGTACGCGTAGAACGCCGCCTTGCGGAACGTCGGGCTGCCTGGCCACCAGCCGACGGCGACCTCCTGGGCGTCCATCGCGTTGCGCATGATGAAGTCCTCGGACGGCGGAGCTGCGGGCGCGCCGGAGAACAGGTTCACCGCCAGGTCGAACGAGCCCCACCAGGCGTTCACCGGGGTGGAGCGCCCGCGGTAGGGAGCACGGAACGCGGCCAGGACGAGCGCGGCCCTGGTCGCCGACGCGAAGTAGGCGCCGACGACGTCCGGGACGTAGCTCGCGTGCTCCGTGTCCTCGTCCAGCGGCACGTCCCACCACACCTCCTGCGGTGATGTCGATCTCGACCCTGCCGGCGACGAGCGCTCCCGAGCCGTCGGGCGCGGGCAGCGGCGACGTCTCCCAGCCGCGCGGTCGGCCGCAGGGCGGAGTGCTGGAGCTGCGGCTGCGGCGGCGCGAGCACCGCGGCGAGCTTGCCGAGCACCTGCGCGTGGGCGTGCAGCGTGTCGTACGTCGCGCTGTCCCGCTCGTAGTCGAGCGACGGCCATTCGTTGCTCATGCCTCACCCCCGAGGTCGAGCGTATCGACCGGCACCCAACCCTCACGGCCCTCCCGTGAGCGGCACCAGAGCCAGCCGCCGGCCAGGTCCTCGGCGACGACCTGCAACACCTCGCCTGCGCGGGTCGGCAACTCGGTGGTGTCGTACGCCGTCAGCACGATGGCCGCGCCCGACGACGCGGACAGGTTTCGCGCAGGCACCCACCCGGCGCCGTCGGCCGCGGTGACGAAGACGAACTCGGGCCACTCGGTGTCCCGGTCGCCCACCCGGACCGGCTGGCCGACCGCCAGCCGTATCGGCGGCCGCTCGGGTATCTCATGGGCAACCGTCGCCACGACCGTACGCTTCATGTGACCATCGTCCGTCATCGGCACGTGCACCGATCCCGCGCGATGGGCCGTAGGCGTCGAGACCTACCGGTCGCCCGTCTTGTCCCGCCGCCTCCCCGGTGTGACTCTTGAGGACACACGTTGCGGCCCCGGCGGCCGCGAGCACCGAGGGAGCAGGCGATGGTGAACCCCGACCAACTGCCGGAGATCAGGACCGACCTCTTCATCGACGGCGAGACCGTCAACAGCGACGACACGCTGCAGGTGGTCGACCCCGCGGACGCCACGGCGATCGTGGGATACGCCGCCGCGGCCAGCGCCAAGCAGGCCGAGGCGGCGGTGAAGGCCGCCCACAGGGCGTTCGGCCCGTGGTCGGCGCGGACCCCGCGGGAACGGGCCGAGCTCATCACCCGGGCACTCGCACCGCTGGAGGACGACCGGCCGGCGACGGCGGAGATCCTGACGCGGGAGAACGGCAAGATCAGGCAGGAGTCGTTCATCGACTCGCTGGTGTTCGTGCACCGCTTCGCCCTCGCCACCGACCTGACCGACCAGCTCGACGAGGTGACGGTGCTGCCCGCACCGCCGTACCGGACCGAGATCTCCTACCTACCGCTCGGCGTCGTGACGATCATCGTGCCGTTCAACTGGCCACTCGCGATCCTCGCCGCGTCCCTGCCGCAGGCGCTGCTGGCCGGCGACACCGTGGTGGTGAAGCCGCCACCGACCGCGCCGTTGGCCACCACGCGGACCGTCCAGCAGGTCGCGGCGGCGCTGCCTCCCGGCGTGCTCAACGTCGTCACCGGCGCCGACGCGGAGATCGGCGGCGTGCTGGTCCAGGACGACCGGGTCAAGAAGGTCTGCTTCACCGGCAGCCCCGGCGGTGGCAGCCGGATCATGGCGATGGCCGCCGAGTCGCTGACGCGGGTGACCCTCGAACTGGGCGGCAACGACCCGGCGATAGTGCTGGCCGACGCCGACCTCTCCGCGGACGCCGTGCAGCGCCTGTTCACCGGCATCTACGACTCCACCGGCCAGATCTGCATGGCGGCGAAGCGGCTCTACGTGCACCGTTCCCGGTACGACGAGGTGATCGACGGCCTGTCCGAGCTGCTCGCGCAGACCCGGCTCGGCCACGGCCTCGACGAGGCCGTCACGATGGGCCCGCTGCACAGTCCGCGACAGCGCGACTACGTCGAGGCGTTGGTCGAGGACGCCCGGGGGCACGGGGCCGAGGTCCGCGAGTTCGGCGAGCCCGCCGACGGCGCCCGCCTGGACCGCGGCAACTTCCTGCGGCCGACGCTGGTCCTTGACCCGCGCGACGACGCCCGCGTGGTGGTCGAGGAGCAGTTCGGCCCCACGATCCCCGTGCTGCCGTTCGACGACGAGGACGACGCCGTCGCGCGCGCCAACGACACCTGGTCGGGCCTGTGCTCGTCGGTGTGGACCGAGGACATGGACCGCGCCGCCGCCCTCGCGGGCCGGCTGCGTACCGGCTACACGTTCGTCAACTGCCACGGCGCCGCGCACCTCGACGAGCGCGCGCCGTTCGGCGGCTTCAACCTCAGCGGGCTGGGCCGCGAGATGGGAATCGAGGGCATCAGGGAGTTCATGGACACGCACTCGGTCGGCTACCCGGCCTGACGTCGGCGGCGAGCACCGCCGCGGGTCAGCCGAGCCAGCGGCGGTGCTTCTTCGCGGCCAGCCGGTCCCAGACGTCCGCGAAGGCGCGTTCCGCGTCGCGCGCCCTGGTCGTCTGCTCGCCGTACAGCAGGCCGAAGGTGAACCCGTTCTCGCCCGCCATGTGGGCGCGCATACCGACGTCGCGCAGCAGCTCACGGGCGATGACCGCGTCCTGGTGCACGCCCAGCACCTTGGCCATGTCCTTGGCGCGCTTCCGCGTCTCGTCGGCAGGCCAG
>JAFMQP010000191.1:0-2453 GCA_017354575.1 Acidothermales bacterium
CAACCCGGAGCTCGTCACCGAGCACCGCGACGCGCTGGCCGGGATGGACGCCGAGGGCTACGCGGGCTGCTGCGAGGCGCTGGCGTCCGCCGACCTGCGCACGCGGCTCGCGGCCGTCACGGCGCCCACCCTCGTCGTCACCGGCGCGGACGACCCCGTCGTGTCCGTCGCCGACGCCGCCGCCCTGGCCGCGGGGATCGGCGGCGCGCGGCTGGAAACCGTCGACGGCACCGCGCACCTGTCCTGTGTCGAGCGGCCGGACGCGGTCCGCCGGCTGCTCGCCGACCACTTCCGCGGCCACCCCGACCCCGCGGCGTACGCGCGCGGGATGGGTATCCGCCGCCGCGTCCTCGGTGACGAGCACGTCGAGCACGCGATCGCGGGCGCCGACGCGTTCACCGCCGACTTCCAGGACCTCGTCACCAGGTACGCCTGGGGCGAGCTTTGGGCGAGGGACGGCATCGACCGCGTCACCCGCCGGCACGTCACGACGGCGATCCTCGGCGCGCTCGGTCGCGAGGGCGAGCTCGCGATGCACGTCGCGGCCGCGGTGCGCGACGGCGTGCCGGTCGAGGAGATCCGCGAGGTGCTGCTCCACGTCGCCGTGTACGCCGGAGTCCCGGCGGCGAACGCCGCGTTCGCCGTGGCGCGGGCGGCGTTGCGCGACAATGGGCCCGCTTCGGACGAGGAAGGGGACGAGGATGGCAGCTGAGCGGCACGGCACGGACTTCGTGCAGTCGCTGGGACGGGGGCTCGCCGTCATCCGCGCGTTCGACGCCGACCACCCGCAGCGGACGCTGAGCGACGTGGCCAAGGCGACCGGGCTGCCCCGGGCGGCCGCACGCAGGTTCCTGCACACGCTCGTCGAGCTCGGTTACATGCGCACCGACGGCCGGCTGTTCGCGCCGCGGCCGCGGATCCTGGAGCTCGGCTACGCGTACCTGTCCAGCCTCACCCTGCCGCAGGTCGCCGAGCCGCACATGGAGGCGCTCGTGGAGCAGGTGCACGAGTCGTGCTCGGTGTGCATTCTCGACGAGGGCGACGTCGTGTACGTCGCGCGCGTCCCCACCAAGCGCATCATGACCGTCGCGATCAGCGTCGGTACCAGGTTCCCCGCGTACGCCACGTCCATGGGCCGGGTGCTGCTCGCCTACCAGCCCGCCGACTGGCTGGACGAGTACCTGGCGAAGACGGCGTTCACGGCGTTGACCCGGCGCACGCTGACCGACCCCGACCGGCTCCGCGAGGCGCTGGACCGCACGCGGAGCCGCGGCTATGCGATCGTCGACCAGGAGCTCGAGGACGGCCTGCGTTCCGTCGCCGTGCCGATCCGGGACGAGAGCGGCGTCATCGCCGCCATGAACGTGTCGACGCACACCAGCCGCGGCACCCTGGAGTCGGTGCGCACCGGGGTCCTGCCCCGCCTGCGCGAGGCGGCGAAGCTGGTCGAGGAGGACCTCCGCGCCGTCGGCTGACGGCGTGGGTGCATGCTTTCTGCTCGGGGGATAGCCGGCGAGCCGGAGGTGATGAGGTGGCAGCGCGGTCGGCCGTGATCGTCGGAGGGGGCATCGGGGGGCTCGCGACGGCGCTCGGCCTGAGTCGGATCGGCTGGACCGTCCACCTGCTCGAGCAGACGCCCGCCGTGGATGCGGTCGGCGCGGGTCTGTCGCTGTGGCCCAACGCCGTCCGCGCGCTCGACGCGCTCGGCGTCGGCGGCGCGGTACGGGAGGCCGGCGTCCGGACCGCGACGCGGGGCAACCTCCGCGAGCCCTCGGGCGCGTGGCTGCGGCGCGAGACGCCGGAGGACGAGCAGGTGGTCGCCGTGCACCGTGCGGACCTGCACCGGGTGCTCGCGGACGCGCTGCCCGCCGGTGTGCTGCGTACCGGCGCCGAGGTGACGGGCGTCCGTGAGTCGGACGTCGACGTCGCCGTCTGCTTCGAGCACGAGGGGGAGGTCGGCGACCTGCACGCCGACGTCGCCGTGGCCGCCGACGGCGTCGACAGCCTGGTTCGGCGCAGCCTGTGGCGGGACGCAGGCGGGCCGGTCTTCCGCGGCCGCACCGTGTGGCGGGGCGTGACCCCGCCGGGATCCGTGTGGCCGGTGGACGAGTGCCTCACCCTCGGCCCGGGCGAGCAGTTCGGGCTCGTGCCGATCGGCGGCGAGCGCGTGTACTGGTTCCTCGTGGCGAACGCCGACGAGGGCGTCCGTTACGCCGACGAGCCGAAGGAGGTCGACCGGCGGGTCGGGGCATGGCACGAGCCGATCCCCGAGGTCGTCGCCGTGACGCCGCCGGCCGCCGTCCTGCACCACGACGTGCACGACCTCGACCCGGTAGGGAGCTACGTCCGCGGCCGCACCGCGCTGCTCGGCGACGCCGCGCACGCGATGACACCGGACCTGGGGCAGGGCGCCTGCCAGGCCATCGAGGACGCGGTCACGCTCGCGTCCTGCC
>JAFMQP010000191.1:2463-7548 GCA_017354575.1 Acidothermales bacterium
CGTCCTGCCTCGGCGCCGGGCAGGACGTGGCCGCCGCGCTCGCGGCGTACGACGAGCGACGCCGGCCGCGGACCCAGGCGATGCTCAGGGCGGCGCGGCAGAGCAACGCGCTCAACTGCGCCGAGCACGGTCCCCGGCTCGCCCTGGTGCGGTTCGCCGCCCGCCGGCTGCCCCCGCGGGCCTGGCGTCGCCGGACCGGCAAGTGGACCCGCTGGACCCCGCCGCCGCTGCCGCCCGCAGCGTCCTGACGCCCGTGCCTGGTTGATCATGTTCTCATGATCAACCAGTGCTTCACACGGTCTGCAGGTCGTGGGAAGCCGTGGTCCGCCGAGTGAAGCAGTGGCCGGGAGGACGCCGATGGCGAGCAGCGGCACGCCGCCCACCCTGCGCGCCGGCGACCGGGTAGCGCTCGTCGCGCCCAGCGGGCCGGTCGGGCGCGACCGGCTCGACCGCGCCGTGGTACTGCTGCGCTCCCTCGGCCTGGACGTGGTCGTGGGCGCGCACGCGTACGACCGCAGCGGCTATCTCGCCGGCACCGACGCCCACCGTGCCGCCGACCTGCAGGACGCCTGGTGCGACCCGGCGGTGCGCGGCGTCGTCTGCGCCCGCGGCGGGTACGGCGCCACCCGGCTGCTGTCGCGGCTCGACTGGACGGCGCTCGCGACCGCGGACCCCAAGCTGCTGCACGGCGCCAGCGACGTCACCGCGTTGCACGCCGCGTTCGCCGCCAGGCTCGGCACGCGCAGCTGGTTCGGGCCGATGCCGGCGAGCGACGTCCTCACCGACGGCGACCCCGAGCCGGTGTCGTGGGCCGGAGTGCGGGCGGCGTGGTTCGACGGCGCGGTCGGCCCGCTGCCCGGTACGCGCCGGCTGGCACCGGGCGTCGCGGACGGCCCGCTGGTCGGCGGGAACCTGTCGCTGCTTGCCGCGGCGCTCGGCACGCCGTACGCCGGGCCCACCGCGGCCGGGGCGGTCGCGCTGCTCGAGGACGTGGCCGAGGCGCCGTACCGCGTCGACCGGATGCTCACCCAGCTGCTCGACGCCGGCTGGTTCGACGGTGTCGCGGGCGTCGCGCTCGGCAGCTGGCCCGGCTGCGGCCACCCCGAGGCCGTGCTCGCCGACCGGCTCGGCTCGCTCGGCGTTCCGGTCCTCGCGGGCCTCGACGTCGGGCACGACCGGCCGCAGCGGACGGTGCCGCTCGGCGCGCGGGCGCACCTGGACGCCGACGCGCTGTGCCTGAGCTTCCCCTGACCGCCGGTCAGCGCCGCGCCTGCGCGCCGCCGTGGTCGTTCCTGCGGGAGAACGACCGCAGGCGCATGTCGTGCTCGGACAGGTTGTACGCGGTGCGCACGAGCGTCATGTGGCTGAACGCCTGCGGGAAGTTGCCGACCATCCGCCGGTGCCCGACGTCGTACTCCTCGGCGAGCAGGCCGACGTCGTTGCGCACGTCGAGCAGCCGCTCGAACAACTCCCGCGCCTCGTCGGTGCGCCCGATCAGGTCGAGGTCGTCGGCCAGCCAGAAGGTGCACATGAGAAACGAGCCCTCCTGGCCGCTGAGGCCGTCCACGCCCTCCTCGCGCCCGGTGGAGTAGCGCGCGACGAAGCCGTCGTGGGTGAGCTCGCGCCGGATCGCCTCGACGGTGCCGCGCACCCGCGCGTCGGTCGCCGGCAGGAACCCGACCTGGGGGATCAGCAGCAGCGCGGCGTCGAGGGCGTCGGTGCCGTAGTGCTGCGTGAAGCTGCCCTTCCCGGCGTTCCAGCCGCGCTCGCACACCTCCGCGTGGATCCGGTCACGGATCGCGCGCCAGCGGTCGAGCGGACCGTCGAGCCGGGTGCGTTCGACGGTCTTGACGGCGCGGTCGAGCGCCACCCAGGACATCACCTTCGAATGCACGAAGTGCTGGGGGTCGCCGCGCATCTCCCACAGCCCCTGGTCGGGCTGGTCCCACCGCTCGCCGATGTAGTCGACGAGCGCCCGCTCCATCGCCCACGCGTCGTCGTCGAGCGGCTGGCCGGCCTGGCGCGCGAGGTCGAGCGCGTCCATCACCTCGCCGAACACGTCGTGCTGGACCTGCTCGGACGCGGCGTTGCCGACCCGCACGGGACGCGCGCCCTCGTACCCGGCGAGCCACGGCAGCTCGTACTCGACGAGGCGCCGCTCACCGGCGACGCCGTACATGATCTGGATGTCCTGCGGGCTGCCGGCGATGGCGCGCAGCAGCCAGGTGCGCCACGCCCCGGCCTCCTCGGTGTAGCCGCCGCGCATCAGCGCCTCGAGCGTCAGCGTCGCGTCGCGCAGCCAGCAGTACCGGTAGTCCCAGTTCCGTTCGCCGCCGAGGGTCTCGGGCAGCGAGGTGGTCGACGCGGCGACGATGCCGCCGGTGGGCTCGTACGTGAGCGCCTTCAGCGTGATGAGCGAACGGACGACGGCGTCGCGGTACTTGCCCTCGTACGAGCACCGGCTCACCCAGTCGCGCCAGAACTGCTCGGTCTCCTCGAGGGCGACGCCGGCGTCCACCGGCATGGGCGCCGGCTCGTGCGACGGGTGCCAGGTCAGTACGAACGGCACCTTCTCGCCGGCCGCGACGGTGAACTCCGCCATGGTGCGGTAGTCCTTGCCGTAGCTGCGGACGGGCGTGCGCAGCCACACCGAGTCCGGCCCGGCGATCCCGGCCGTCTGCCCGTCGAGGTGCCGCACCCACGGCACGATCCGCCCGTAGTCGAACCGCATCCGCAGGTCGGAGGTCATCCGCACCTGCCCCGAGACGCCCTCGACGATGCGGACGACGTCGGGCGCGACCTCGCGGTTGGGCATGAAGTCGATGACCCGGACGCTGCCCTCGGGCGTGTCCCACTCGGTCTCCAGGACGAGGGTGTCGCGCCGGTACCGCCTGCGACTCGCGAACGCTGCGCCCGCGGGCGCGAGCCGCCAGCGGCCGTTCTCCTCGTCGCCCAGCAGCGCCGCGAAGAACGCGGTCGAGTCGAACCGAGGCAGGCACAGCCAGTCGACGGAGCCGTCGCGGCCGACCAGGGCACAGCTCTGCATGTCACCTATCAGCGCGTAGTCCTCGATCGGCAGGGGCATCCTCGACCTCCGTCGTCCCGGCCCGGTCAGCGAACCGTAAGCTGACAGCGTGCCAGCACGCAGTTCACCGAATCCCCGGCGGGTCGTCATCGTCGTCGTCTCGGCGCTCGTCCTCGTCGTCGGCATCGCGCTGCTGACGACGTTCCACAGCGGCTTCGGCGTGCTCGGCCAGCGCTACGCGACGGTCCACTTCAAGGACGGCACGTCCTACGCGGAGCGCCAGCGCGTGCAGGCGGCCTGTACGGCGCCGCGGATCCGGCCGCAGGCGATGGGCCCGGACGACCGCGCCGACGCGCGCTACAACGAGATCCAGTACCGCGTCGACGACGCCAGCGACGGTGACATCGCGACGCTGAGCAGGTGCCTGAAGCGGTACCCGTCGGTGCTCGGGATCGACCTCAGCGACCTGACGAACTGACCGCGGCCTCGGTCACGCGCTCGGCGCCGGCGTACACGTTCATGGTGTCGCCGCGCAGGAAGCCGACCAGCGTCATCCCCGCGTCCGCGGCGAGGTCGACGGCGAGCGTGGACGGCGCGGACACCGCGGCGAGCAGCGGGATCCCGGCGAGCAGCGCCTTCTGCACCAGCTCGAACGACGCCCGGCCGCTGACCATCAGCGCGTGACCGGCGAGCGGCAGCCGGTTCTCCCGCAGGGCCCAGCCGACCGCCTTGTCGACGGCGTTGTGCCGGCCGACGTCCTCGCGTACGCAGACAAGCTCGCCGTCCGGCGTGAACAGCCCGGCGGCGTGCAGCCCGCCGGTGCGGTCGAACACCCGCTGCGCGTCCCGCAGCGCGTCGGGGAGGGCGGCGAGCACGCGCGCGTCGACGCGCATCGGGTCGGCGGCGACGTCGTAGGGCTGGGTGAGGCGGACGGCGTCGAGGCTCGCCTTCCCGCAGATCCCGCAGGAGCTGGTGGTGTAGAAGTTCCGGGTCACGTCGAGCGACGGCGCGGACGTCCCGCCCGCGAGCGCGGCGTCGACGACGTTGTAGGTGTGCCGGCCCTCGTCGTCCTTGCCGAGGCAGTAGCGCAGCGCGGTGAGCTGGCTCGGCTTGGCGACGACGCCCTCGGTGGCGAGGAAGCCCGCGACGAGGTCGAAGTCGTCGCCGGGCGTGCGCATGGTGACGGTCACCGCGGCGCCGTCCACACGGATCTCGAGCGGCTCCTCGACGACGAGGGTGTCCGGGCGGGTGGTGCGGTTCGCAGCGTCGAGCCGGACGACCCGCCGCCGATCCGTGACGCGTCCCATTGCTCAAGCGTCGCACGCCGGACCCGGAGGCGGAAGGGACCGGCGTCGCGACCGGTCGTAGTCTTTCGCCAGGTGAGAGGGAGGTCCGAGATGACCGCAGAGGACCGCGGCGAGCGACCGCGGAAGAAGAGCACGCTGAGCCGGCTGGTGGTGCTCGCCGCCGTCGGGCTGACGGTGGGGGCGGTCGTGCAGGAGCTGCGCAAGCAGCGGGGCGAGCGTACCTGGACCGGCACGGTCGCCGGGTTCGTCCCGTACGACTTCCGCTGGCCGGTCAGTGGCGAGCGGGTGACGGCGGAGTGGTGGGACCCGGACAACGAGGCGATCTTCACACCGCACGCGTTCGGCGTGGGGTGGGGCGTCAACCTCGCTCGTGTGGCCCAGCTCGCACAGACCGCCATTGACACAGGCAGGCGCTAGCCTGAGGGGAACGTAGCGCAGGAGCCGAGCGGGAGAGCGGGGCGCGCATGACATCGGACGCGCACTCCGGGGGTCAGTTGATCGACTCGTTCGGTCGCGTCGCCCGCGATCTGCGGGTGTCGCTGACCGACCGGTGCAACCTGCGCTGCACGTACTGCATGCCGGCCGAGGGACTGGACTGGCTGCCGAAGCCGGAGCTGCTGACCGACGACGAGGTCGTCCGGCTGGTCGGCATCGCCGTGCGGCTGCTCGGCGTCACCGAGGTGCGCTACACCGGCGGCGAGCCGCTGCTGCGCCGCGGCCTGGCCGACATCGTGGCACGGACGACGGCGCTGG
>JAFMQP010000192.1 GCA_017354575.1 Acidothermales bacterium
GCTGGGTGCGCCCGATCTCGTCACCGTGCAGGAGCATCGGCGTGCCCTGCGAGAGCAGCAGGGTGGCGAGGAAGTTCCGCCTCTGCTGTGCCCGCAGCGCGTTGACGGCGGGCTCGTCGGTGGGGCCCTCGGCACCGCAGTTCCACGAGCGGTTGTCGTCGGTGCCGTCGCGGTTGTCCTCGCCGTTGTCCTGGTTGTGCTTCTCGTTGTACGAGACGAGGTCGGTGAGCGTGAACCCGTCGTGACAGGTGACGAAGTTGATGGACGCGAACGGACGCCGGCCGCTGGACTCGTACAGGTCGCTCGACCCGCAGATGCGCGAGGCGAACTCGGGCACGTTCGGCGTCTGCCCGCGCCAGAAGTCGCGGACGGTGTCGCGGTACCGGCCGTTCCACTCGGTCCACCCGGCCGGGAAGTTGCCGACCTGGTAGCCGCCCTCGCCGACGTCCCACGGCTCGGCGATCAGCTTCACCTGCGACACGACCGGGTCCTGCTGGACGAGGTCGAAGAACGCCGACAGCTTGTCGACGTCGTGCAGCTCGCGCGCGAGCGCGGACGCGAGGTCGAACCGGAACCCGTCGACGTGCATCTCGGTGACCCAGTAGCGCAGTGAGTCCATGATGAGCTGCAACGTGTTGGGGTTGCGGACGTTGAGGCTGTTGCCGGTGCCCGTGTAGTCCATGTAGTAGCGCGGGTCGTCGTCGAGCAGCCGGTAGTAGGCGGCGTTGTCGAGCCCGCGGAAGCACAGCGTCGGGCCGTTCTCGTTGCCCTCGCCGGTGTGGTTGTAGACGACGTCGAGGATCACCTCGATGCCCGCGGTGTGCAGGTCGCGCACCATCTGCCGGAACTCCTGCACCTGCTCGCCGGTGTCGCCGGAGTTCGCGTACCGGTTGTGCGGCGCGAAGTATCCGATGGTGTCGTAGCCCCAGTAGTTCTGCTTGCCCTGCTTCTGCTGCTGCTCGGTGACCACGAACTGGTGCACGGGCATCAGCTCGACCGCGGTGACGCCGAGCTTGGTGAAGTGCTCGACGACCGCGGGGTGACCGAGCCCGGCGTACGTACCGCGCAGCTGCTCGGGCACGTCCGGGTGCTGGACGGTGAGGCCCTTGACGTGCGCCTCGTAGATGACCGACTCGGAGTACGGCGTGCGCGGGTTGCGGTCGTCGGCCCAGTCGAAGTACGGGCTGACCACGACCGAGCGCATCGTGCTGGGTGCGCTGTCGTCGTCGTTCGTCGCCGCCGGGTCGTCGAGCCGGTGGCCGAACACCGACGGGTCCCACTCGATGCCGCCCTCTACCGCCTTGGCGTACGGGTCGAGCAGCAGCTTCGCCGGGTTGCAGCGCAACCCCTTCGCGGGATCCCACGGGCCGTGCACGCGGTAGCCGTAGCGCTGGCCGGGACCTATGCCCGGCAGGTAGCCGTGCCACGTGTAGCCGTCGACCTCGGTGAGCTCGTACCTCGTCTCGCCGCCGTCGGCGTCGAGCAGGCACAGCTCGACGCGCTCCGCGACCTCGGAGAAGACCGCGAAGTTCGTACCCGAGCCGGTGTACGTCGCGCCGCGTGGGTACGGCTGTCCGGGCCAGACGGTCATGCGGCGGCTTCCAGTGAACAGGTCATTCCGCGAGACTAGCGGGCCGGGCCGACAGGCTCCTCCCGGTGGCCGTCCGGGTAACGATGATCATGCGTCCGGGGTGATCCTGGTCACGATCGACGCCGCGTCGACGCCACCGGGAAGGGTGCCGAAGGTCTGCCCCCAGTCGTTGCCGAGGCGGGTGGCGCAGAAGGCGTCGGCGACCGCCGGGTCGCCATCGCGGACGAGCACCGATCCCGCAAGCACCAGCGCCGTGCGTTCGGCGAGACGACGGGCGCGGCCTTCGATGCCCTCCGGGTCGGCGAGGTCGGTGAGCACGTCCGTGACCGCCTTGTCGAGCCGGGCGTCCACGCCCCGGGCCGCCCCGATCTCGGTCAGGAACGCGTCGAGCGTGGCGCGGTCGCGCAGGGCACGGAGCAGGTCGAGCGCGTTCACGCTGCCCGAGCCCTCCCAGATCGAGTTGAGCGGCGCCTCGCGGTAGAGCCGGGCCACGCCCCACTCCTCCACGTAGCCGTTGCCGCCGAGACACTCCAGGGCTTCACCGACGGTGACCGGCGTGCGCTTGCACACCCAGTACTTCGCGACAGGCAGGCCGATGCGCAGCAGTTCCCGCTCGCCGGCGTCGACGGCCGCCGCGAGCCGCAGCAGCAGCGTCGTGGCGGCCTCGGACTCGACCGCGAGGTCGGCGAGCACGTTACGCATCAGCGGCTGGTCGGCGAGCAGCGCGCCGAACGCCTGCCGGTGCGCGGCGTGGTGGGCGGCGCGGACGACGGCCTGCCGCATGATCGCGGCCGAGCCCGCGACGCAGTCGAGGCGGGTCGCCGCGACCATCTCGATGATGGTCCGTACGCCGCGGCTCTCGTCGCCGAGCCGGACGGCGAGGGTGCGGTCGAACTCCACCTCGCTCGACGCGTTCGACCGGTTCCCCAGCTTGTCCTTGAGCCGCTGGATGCGGAACGTGTTGCGGGTGCCGTCGGGCAGCACCCGCGGGAGGACGAAGCAGGTGAGCCCGCCGGGTGCCTGCGCGAGGACGAGGAACACGTCGCTCATCGGCGCCGAGCAGAACCACTTGTGGCCGCTGAGCACGTACTCGCCGTCGACGCCGGCGGGCTCCGCGACGGTGACGTTCGCCCGTACGTCCGACCCGCCCTGCTTCTCGGTCATGCCCATGCCGGCGAGCGCTCCCGCCTTCTCCGTCACGGGCCGGAGGCCGAAGTCGTACTCGCGGGACGTGAGCGCCGGCACCCACGCGTCCGCGAGCGACGGGTCCGCGCGCAGCGCGGGGACGGCGGCGTGCGTCATCGAGACCGGGCACAGGTGTCCCTGCTCGACCTGGGACCACAGGTAGAAGCCCGCGGCACGGGCGACGTGCGCGCCGGGCCGCGGGTCCGTCCAGGGCGCTCCGGTGAGCCCCCAGCCGACCGCCCGGTCGAGGAGCGCGTGCCAGGACGGGTCGAACTCGACCTCGTCGATCCGCTCGCCCGTGCGGCCGTGGGTCCGCAACAGCGGCGGACACGCGTTCGCGCGCTCACCCCATGCCGGTGCCTGTTCCCCGCCCGCGGCGGTGCCGATCTCGGTCAGCTGTGCCCTCGCCCACGACGCCTCGTGCCGTTCGACGCCGGCGACGAGCGTGGGATCGGCGGCGAACGCGTCGTAGCCCGTCAGCGGCGGCACCTGGTTCAGACCGGTCATGCCAACACCGTAGACGACACGTGATCGCGTGCCGTGACGGAAGATGGGGTGCATGAGCCGTACGGTGGGGCGCGTGGCGACGGCGACCGAAGATCGTCATGGTGTCCGCGCGCTCGCTGCTCGCGTGCGCGCGGCGCTACGGCGACCCCGTTGGCTGCTCGGTGTCCGCCTCGCGATGACCATCGTCTGGCGCACGATCGTCTCGCTGTTCCGCTACCGCGTCACGGGTCTCGCCGCCGAGGCGGCGTTCTGGGCGCTGCTGTCGCTGCCGCCGCTGATGCTCGGGCTGATCGGCCTGCTCGGCCACCTCCGCGGGTGGCTCGGCCAGGACACGCTGAACGACATCCGCACCTGGCTGCTCGGCAACGCCGCCGTCGTACTGACGCAGAACACGGTCGACGTCGTCGTCGCGCCGATCGTCGACGACGTGTTCCGCGGCGGCTCGGCGGACATCATCTCGCTCGGGTTCCTCATCTCGCTGTGGTCCGGCTCGCGTGCGATGAACGTGTACGTCGACACCATCACCATCGCCTACGGGCTCGCCGGCCGCCGCGGCATCGTCCGCACCCGGGCGCTCTCGTTCAGCCTCTACCTCATCGGGCTGGCGATCGGGCTCGTGCTGCTCCCGCTCCTCGTCGCGGGGCCGGCTCTCGTCGAGCACGCGCTACCCACGACTGTCGCGTGGGTCAACGGGTTCTACTGGCCCGTGCTGATCCTCGTCAGCATCGCCGTGGTGACGTCGCTGTACTCGGTGAGCGTCCCGGTGCGCTCGGCCTGGTGGCGTGACCTGCCGGGCTCGGCGATCGCGGTACTCATCTGGGTCGGGGGCAGCTTCTTCCTCCGTGAGTACCTCGGGGCGTCGTTCTCCGGCTCGACCATCTACGGTTCGCTGGCCGCACCGATCGCGGTGCTCGCATGGCTCTACCTCACCGCGCTCGCGATCCTGATCGGCGCCGCGTTCAACGCCGAGATCGACAAGCAGTGGCCGTCGCCGACCACGTCCAGAGCACGTGGCGCGGGCGGCCGACCGACCCGGCCCGGCATCGACATGGACGGGAAATTGCTGTGACGCTGGGGATTGCGCGGGTTATGGTCTGCGCGTAGCCGAACGACGCCTGCTCTCGGGAGGTGAGGCCGCGATGACCTTCGCAACCGCCCTGTCGCGTTTCCCCTTCCATTCCAGGGCCTGACAAGGACACCGGCCCGCAGAAAGGCGTTTCCACCATGCCTGCTACCACTCTCGCGTCCCTCGGGTGGGACGCGGAACGAGCGACGGTGTTCGCCGCCATCGGCGACGACGACCTGTTCCCCGCGCGCGTGACCCGCGTCGACCGCGGTGCGTGCGAACTGCTCGCCGAGACCGGTCCGTTGCGGGCCGCCTTCGGCTCGGCGGCGTTGCGGACCCTGCCCTGCACGGGCGACTGGACCGCCGTCCGCCGTTGGCCGGACGAGCGGATCACCGTGGACGCCGTGCTCGAGCGCAGGAGCCTCGTTCGCAGGCTGGTCGTGTCGCCCGGTGGGTCCGCGACGCAGCCGCTCGCGGCGAACGTGGACGTGGTCCTGGTCGCCGAAGGTTCGGTACCCGACCCGGACCTCGGGCGGCTCGAGCGGCTGCTCGCGGTCGCGTGGGAGAGTGGCGCGGAACCGTTGGTACTGCTGACGAAGGCCGATCTCGCCGGTCCGGGGATCGATGTCCTGCTGCGCGACGTCGCCGCCGTCGCCGTCGGTGTCGACGTGCACGCGGTCAGCGCCGTCACCGGCGCTGGCCTCGACGCCGTGCGTGCGTACCTCGCGCCGGGTCGCACGGCAGCGGTGCTCGGCGCGTCGGGCGTCGGCAAGTCGACGTTGGTGAACGCGCTCGCCGGCACGACGGTCATGGCGACGCGCAGCCTCCGCACGGACGGCAGGGGCCGGCACACGACCGTCACCAGGGAGCTGATCCCGTTGCCGGGTGACACGGTCCTCATCGACACACCCGGCCTGCGCAGCATCGGCCTGAACGTCCCCGCGGAGTACGTCGACCGCGTCTTCGCCGACATCGACGAGCTCGCCGCGCACTGCAGGTTCACCGACTGCGCGCACGAGACCGAGCCGGGGTGTGCCGTCCTCGCGGCGCTCGAGTCGGGCGAGCTGCGTGAGCGCCGGCTGGCGAGCTGGCGCAAGATCCGCCGCGAGGCGCTGTACCAGCAGGCCCGCGCCGACGCCCGGCTGCGCGCCGAGCGCCGCAAGCAGCTGCTCCGGCGCGGGAGAGCGGCACGGGAGGCGCGTCGCCGGGCGCGCCCGTGATCCCCTGGTGATGCCGGGGCCCGTGCGGCGGGCACACTGGTGGCATGCGCTTCCGTGACCGTACGGACGCGGGCGAGAGGCTGGCCGAGGCGCTGTCGGGGTACCGCGGCGGGCGCACGGCGGTCGTCGGTCTCGCGCGCGGCGGCGTCGTCGTGGCGTCGGCCGTGGCGCGGGCACTCGACGTGCCGCTCTACGTCACCGTCGTCCGGAAGCTCGGGCACCCGCGACAGCCGGAGCTCGGCCTCGGCGCCGTGGCCGAGGACGGGGTGCCGGTGTGGAATGAGGCGGCCCTGTCCCGGTTCCGGCTCGACGAGCGTGCCACGTACCAGGTGCTGGCGAGAGAACGCGCCGAGCTGACGAGGAGACTGCGCAGGTACCGGTCCGCGCGGTTGCCGGAGCGGCTCGACGGGCGCACGGTGATCGTGGTGGACGACGGCCTGGCGACGGGTGGCTCCGCCCGCGCGGCGCTCACGTACGTCGCGGGTAAGCGGCCCGCTCGGCTGGTGCTGGCCGTGCCGGTCGGTGCTCCTGACGTCGTCCGCATGCTGCGTCCCGAGGTGGACGAGCTGGTGGTGCTGGCATCCCCGCGGGAGCTGCGGGCGATCGGGGAGTGGTATGACCGGTTTGACCAGTGCGATGACGCTCAGGTACTCGATGCGTTATCGGGTGACCACGGGGAGCCTTTTTCCCGATTCAACTGAAACTTGCACGTTGAAGGCCGCGTCGGACCCTCACTATCGTCGAACCTCACGATTCCGGGGGAGACCACGTGCGAGACCTAGAGCTGCTCATGTCCGCGAGCGCTCAGTGGAGCGAAAACGCTGCCTGCAGCACCGTTTCTGCGGACCTGTTTTTCGATCACGAGGGGGAGACGCGCGAGGAGCGCGAGATGCGCGAACGTGCCGCCAAAGCGGTATGCGCGGATTGCCCGGCTTTGAATTCCTGTCGCGACTTTGCGGTGAAACGGCCCGGCCTCCACGGCCTGTGGGGCGGCATGAACGGCCGCGAACGCGCGGCGGAACGCCGCCGGCGCGCTCGATGGGCCGCCGCGTAATCGCTTTCCGATACCGGGTAACCGCTTCCGACGGGAGTCGTACCGGGGCGCCGCCGTACGGTGCGCCTCCCGCGTATCGGCGCGTCGGTGTGCCACGCTGACCACGGGGTTCCTCGAGCGCAGGGGAGCACAGTGGCCGAGATCGTCTGCCCGCACTGCCACGCGTCGGTTCCACGGAACGGCGCGTTCTGTCCGCAGTGCCATAGCTTCATCGGCCGCGCCGCCGACGGCGAGTACGAGCCGGCGGCCTCCGTCGCCACGTCCCGCGGCGCCGGCACCGGGTCGAGCTCGCGCGCTGCCCGCGCGGCGGTCGCGAAGGACCTGTTCGAGGAGGCCGTGCGGTCGTCGATGTCCGCGTCCGCCGCGGCGCGCGAACGGAAAGCGGCCGAACCCGACGAGGACGGCGGCGACCCGTACCCGTCCGACACCGAGCTCGGTGACCGCGAGCCCAGGCGCCGCCGGGGCCCGAGGCCGTCGCGCACGTCGGACGGCGGGCGACGTCCGAGCGCACTCGCCCGGGCGATCGTCTGGCTCGGCGGCCTGCCCGCGCGAACGCGGGCGCTGGTGCGCAGGCTCGGCCCGATGCCGGTGACCGTCGCGATCGTCGTCCTCGCGCTGCTCGCGTCCGGCGGGCTGCTCTACTCGGTGGGCGCGTTCCGTCGACATACCGCGCCCGAGCGGCGACCCGAACGGCACGCCGTGGCCGCGGTGCGCGTGCTGGCCCCGTCGAAGTACTCCGCGTCCTGCTCGGCGCCGGCGAGCGTCGACTCCGCGGGCCACCCGGTGACGTTCGGGGCCGGGCACCTGGTCGACGGCAAGACCTCGACGGCCTGGCGGTGCCCAGGCGACGGCCGCAAGCAGCGGGTCACCCTCACCTTCGCGAAACCGGTGCAGGTGAC
>JAFMQP010000025.1 GCA_017354575.1 Acidothermales bacterium
TAGAACACCAGCGCGAGGGCCGCCACGGCGAGCCCGAGGACGACGGGCACCATGCGGAAGCGCAGCTGGATCATCCGGATCCGCTGGTACTGCTCACGCGGGATCTGCCTGGTGTCCCACCGCAGCACGCAGTCGGCGCACTGCCAGACCTCGCCGTACGCGAGGTCACGGCGTTCGCCGCACCTGCAGCGCACCGTGATCGGCGGGCCGTGCAGGACGACGCCGGGCCGCTCGCGGCCGAGCCGTTCCCGCTTCCGTGCTGCCGGTGCGGGATTGCTCACGAGCGCGGCCGCGTCTTGTCCGGGTCGTAGAACGGGAACCGGACGACCCGCGCGGGTATGCGCTTGCGGTGCCCGTCCAGTTTCCCCACCTCGACCTCGGTGCCGATATCCGCATACTGCACGGCGATCCGGCACAGTGCGATGTTCTTGCGCAGGACCGGCGACCGCGTGGCGCTCGTGATGACGCCGACCTGCGAACGTCCCACGTGGACGCAGTCACCGTGCTCGGCCGGCTCGTTGCCGGCGAGCTCCAGCCCGACGAGCGTACGCTGCGGGCTCGCCTTCCTCGACAGCAACGCCTCACGCCCGACGAAGTCGTCCTCCTTCGTCTTCAACGGCACGGTGAACCCGATGCCCGCCTCGAACGGGTCGGTCTGGTCGCAGAAGTCGTAGCCGGCGAACACCAGGCCGGACTCGATGCGCAGGATGTCGAGCGCGTCCAGTCCCAGCGGCAGCAGACCGTGCGGCTGCCCGGCCTCCCATACCGCGTCCCACAGCGCGGGCCCGTCCTTCGGGTGCACCCACAGCTCGTAGCCGAGCTCGCCCGAGTACCCGGTGCGCGACACGATCAGCGGGACGCCGTCGTGGTCGCCTAGACGCCCGACGGCGAACCGGAACCAGGTGAGATCGGTGAACGCGGGCTGTGTCGCCGGCGTCCAGATCAGCTCACGCAACAGGTCGCGGCTCGCCGGGCCCTGCACGGCGATGTTGTGCAACTGGTCGGTGGAGTGCTTCACCCACACGCGGTCGAGGCCGAGCCGCTCGGCCTGCTGACGCAGCCAGTCGCCGTCGTACTCGTCGCCGCCGACGAACCGGAAGTTGTTGTCGGCGAGGCGGAACACCGTGCAGTCATCGATCATCCCGCCGGTCTCGTTGCACACCGCCGAGTAGACGACCTGGCCCTGCGACAGCTTGCGGATGTTCCGCGTGACACACGCCTGCAGCAACGCCTCGGCGTCGGGTCCGAGCACCTCGAACTTGCGCAGCGGCGACAGGTCCATCACCGCGGCCCGTTCGCGGCACGCCCAGTACTCGTCGAGCGGCCCGTGGTTGTCGAAGCTGGTCGGCAGCCAGTAGCCGCGGTACTCGGTGAACTGTCTGGTGAGCTTCGACGTCCGCGGGTGGAACGCCGTCTCCTTCGTGAGCTTCGGCTCCGACTCGGGAGTCACGCGGTGCGAGATCGCCATGGAGAACTTCCGTTCCGCGTCGTAGACCCGGACGTGGATGTCGGTCGGCACCCAGGCGTTCGACGGGTCGACGTCGTCCGGGCAGGCCGAGGACGCGCAGATGAGGTCGGTCATCGCGCGCATCAGCACGTAGTCGCCGGGACGCGACCACGGTTCGTCGAACACCAGCAGGTTCGAGTCGTCGAACGCGGTGTTGTAGAAGAGGTTCAGCGCCGGCCAGCCCTTGCGTGCCGCGATGGCGTACTCGTCGAGCCGGCGGTTGAAGTTGTCCGTGCAGTTCACGTGGCCGGGATAGCCGAAGTCCTCGTAGTACTTGGCGTTGCAGGCGAGACCGAACGTGTCGTGCCTGCCTACAGTGTCGCGGACGACCTCGACGAGCGGCTGCGCGTCCTGGTCGTAGAACTTCCCGAACAGTCCCGGCTGCGGATAGGCGTTGCCCATGAAGTACCGCGTGGTCGTGGAGTCGAGCCCGCGCTCGAGACCCTCGTCGAGCCGATGCCGGTGGAACGCAAGGAAGTCCGAGCACTGCCGTCCCTCGATGTCCAGCACCTGGATGTACTGGCCCGCCTTCACCTCGTAGCTCCGCGCCGTTGCGGCGTCGATCCGCATGTCGAGCACGGGATCGGCCAACGGCGGCGGCAGCTCACGCCCGGTCGGCGGCCGGACGGTGGTGCGGCGCACCTCGAGCACCAGCTCGGACGGCGGGTTCGCGGCGTCCTCGTCGACGCGCATCGGCCGCGCGGGCGCGCCGACGAGCACCTGTACGGGCTCGGTGGCGCTGAACGTCTCCCTCGCCCCCGCAGGCGACCAGTCACCGAACAGCTCGGTGGCCGTCGTCGCGGTCGGGTCGACGTCCGCGGCGACGAGCACGGACAGAATCGCGTCACGGCCCGCGCCCGGCTGTGCCTGCGCGCTCGCCAGCGACCGCAACGCCGTCGCCGGGCCACCGGGGCGTAGCCCGAGCGACGCGCCGTCGACGCCGTGGCGGCCGAGCACGGTCAGCTCGGCACGCTGCCGCCCCGCGCGGTCGATGACGGTCACCTCGTCACCGGCGTCAAGCCGGATCGCCGTCACGCCGCCTGGCCGCACCCAGTACGTCTCCAGGTTCGGCTCGCGCGGGATCAACCCGGGGAGCCGAAGTCGAGGTACCGGAACGGTCATCGTCATCGGACTCACCGCACCCTGCCGGTTCGACGACGTCGGTCACTGGCATCATCCGGCGATCGACCGGTCTCTGTAAACCCCTCGAGGAAATCTCGTTGCAGTAGGTTCAACGCGCGGTCAGCCGCCGGGCGACACGGACTTGATCGCCAGGAACTGGATCGGCAACGCGACGAGCTCGCCCGGGCCGTGCATGACCTCGCCCACGAACTGCATCGCGTCACCGGGCTCGAGCAGGTACCGCGCGTCGCCGTAGCAGTACTCCATCTTGCCCGAGATCATGAAGATCAGCTCGGTGCCGGAGTGCTGGTACAGCGGGAAGACCTCGCTGCGCTCGGTCAGCGTCACGAGCATCGGCTCGAGCGTGTCGTGGGGAGCACGCATGGCGCCGAGCATCTGGTAGCGGTGACCGGGGCCGGCGCCCTTGTGGTGGATGTCGAGACCGCTGCCGGCCTTGACGAAGACCATGTCCTGCTCCTCGGACAGACCGCGGAAGAACGCCGTCACCGGCACTGTGAGCGCCTCCGACAACCGGCCGAGGGTCGCGAGACTCGGCGAGGCCTGGCCGTTCTCGATCTTCGACAGCATGCTCTTCGAGACGCCGCTCGCCTCCGCGAGCTTCCCCACCGTCCAGCCCTGCCGCCGGCGGAACTCGCGCAGCCTGCTCGCGATGACCGCGCCAAGCGGCCCACCGGTGCCGCCGGGCTCGTCGAGGTCGTCGGTGACCTCGCTTGGCTCAGCCGTCATGGTCGCGGTACTCCCCCCTGGTAACGGTCCGTACGGAGGTCAACAGTAACTCTTCGGCGACGTACCGACCGGACCGAAATCGGCTCAGGGTGTTGTCTCCTGAGGGGAGACAGAGTTTACTAGGTGTGGATTTGCCGGCCCCTCCGCACACACCTACCGGCCGCGCGCCGGAACCCGAGGAGGAAGAGGGTATCCGATGAGTACCGATCTCGAGCAGTTCGTCGCGCAGCCCGGTCGAGACGACGCCGTCGCCCGCATTCGCAAGGAGATCGACGAACGCGGCGTCAGCTACGTCTACTACCAGTTCGTCTCCGTCACCGGACGCATCGTCGGGAAGGGCGCGCCGGCCGCGCACTGGGAGAAGTTCGCCCGCGACGGCTTCCAGCTCGTCTACGGCGCGACGGCGAACCTGTTCATCGACCGGCACGGCGACTACATCGGCTACGGGCCCGAGGCGCGCGAGCTGATCGGCGTCCCGGACGTCGAGACGTTCTGCGTGCTGCCATGGGACCCGAAGACGGCACGCGTGTTCTGCACCCTGTTCCGCGGCCGCGAGGAGGAGGTCGACGGCGGCGCGTTCCTCACGTCCGACTGTCGCGGCAACCTCAAGCGCATCCACGCGGAGTTCGAACGCGACACCGGCCTGCACCTGCGGGTGGGCACCGAACCGGAGATGATGTGGCTCAAGCTCAACCCGGACGGCACGCCTTCCGTCGAGGGCAAGACCAAGCCGTACTGCTACCACATCGACCAGTTCGCCGAGCTGCAGCCGGTGATCCACAAGGTGATGGACTACGCGGGCGCCATGGGCCTGGACATGATCCAGGGCGACCACGAGGACGCACCGGGACAGTTGGAGCTGAACTGGCAGTTCGACCGCGCTGAGCACACCGCCGACCGGCTCACGACGTACCGGCAGATCTGCCGGCAGGTCGGCCGCGAGATGGGCGTGTTCCCCTGCTTCATGCCGAAGCCGTTCATGGGCGTCTCCGCCAACGGCTGCCATCACAACATCTCGCTGTGGGAGGGCGACAGCAACGCGTTCCTACCCGACACCGAGAACCCCAGGATGCCGAGCAAGCTGGGCCTGCGTGCCATCGGCGGCGTCCTCGAACACCTGGACGCGCTGACCTGTCTCACCTCGCCGACGGTGAACTCGTACCGCCGGATGTGGGACACCGGTTTCTGGGCACCGCTGTACGCCGACTGGGGCTTCCAGAACCGCACCACCGCACTGCGCGTCAGCGCACCCGGACGGTTCGAGTACCGCTCAGTCGACTCGTCGGTCAACCCGTACCTGTCCATGTCCGGGCTGATCAAGGCGATGGACGACGGGATCAGGCGCAACCTCGACCCCGGTCCTCCGGAGGAGCGCAACATCTACGAGGCGATGGCCGCGGGCAAGGAGGTCAAGAAGATCCCGATGACGCTCGGCGACGCGCTCGACTCGCTGCGGGCCGACGACGTCATCCGCGACGCCCTGCCCGGCGACATGTTCACGGTGTTCGAGCACTACAAGCGCGACGAGTGGGAACGGTTCTGCGCGACGGTCAGCGAGTGGGACGTCAACGAGTACCTCGACATCCTGCCCTGAGGGCGCGTCACCTGCACGGGGAAGGGAGCACCGCCATGTGCGGTATCGCCGGCATCATCCACAGACACGGCTGCGGCGACGTCGGGCACGAGATGTGCCGCATGTTGCAGGCCATGAAGCACCGCGGCCCGGACTCCACGGGCTACGCGCTGTACGGGCAGCCGAGCGACCTGCTCGTCATGCGTTTCAAGCTCGCCGATCCCAACGACGGCAACGACTTCTCCTACGGTGACCGCCTCGCCCGCAGCCGCCGTGAGGTGGAGTCGCGGCTGGCGAAGATCGGCGCGACCATCGACCGTGTCGACGGCGAGTCCGAGTACGCGTACCGCGCGACGTTCCGGTACGAGGGCGAGCTCAAGCCGCTCGCCGACTACGTCGAGGACGTGCCGGGCTGCGAGGTGCTCTCGCTGGGTCATTCGCTGGAGATCGTCAAGGACCTCGGCGACGCCGAGCAGGTCGCCGAGCAGTACCGGCTCGACGCGTTTACCGGCACACACGCGATCGGTCACGTGCGCATGGCGACGGAGTCCGACGTCGACATCGCCGGCGCGCACCCGTACTGGGCGTACCCGTTCTCCGACGTGGCCGTCGTGCACAACGGTCAGTTGACCAACTACCACAGGTGGCGGCGGCGGCTGGAACGGCTCGGTCACCGGTTCCAGTCCGAGTGCGACTCGGAGATCATCGCGGTCTACCTGGCCCAGCGGATGGCCGACGGCCTGTCACTGGAGACCGCGATGAAGCAGAGCCTGGAGGATCTCGACGGCGTGTTCACGTACCTCGTCGTCACCGAGGACAGCCTCGGCATGGCGAAGGATGAGATGGCCGCGAAGCCGCTCGTGCTCTACGAAGCCGACGACATGGTCGCGCTCGCGTCGGAGGAGGTCGCGATCCGCGCGGTGGTGAACCGCGAGATCGACACGTACGACCCGTACGAGGGGGAGGTGATGGTGTGGAGCAGGTGAAGACCGGTCGGTACGACATCCGCGGGCTCGCGGAGCCGGACGCCACCGCACCCAAGACCGCGATCGTCACCGGCGACTCGGCCGAGTTCGACGCGGCCGAGCTGTCCACGCGGCAGGTGAACCTCGAGCTGCGCCGGCTGCTCTACGACGAGGGCATCCACGACGTCACCGTGCGGAACCCGGGCGCGAAGCACTCGATCGCGGTCGGCATCCTCACCCGCTGCAAGCTGCTCATCGACGGCAGCCTCGGCTACTTCGGCTGCGGCCTGATCGACGGGCCGGAGATCCGGGTCACCGGCCGGGTCGGCTGGTCCGTGGCCGAGAACATGATGTCCGGCGTCGTCGTGGTCGACAAGAACGCCGGTTCGCTGACCGGTGCGGCGCTGCGCGGCGGCGACCTCGTCGTCCGCGGACACGTCGGCGCGCGAACCGGCATCGACCAGAAGGGCGGCACGATCATCGTCGGCGGCAACGCCGGATCGATGACCGGCTTCATGATGCAGCGCGGCCGGCAGATCATCTGCGGCGACGTCGGTGCGGGCATGGGCGACTCGATGTACGACGGCGCGATCTACGTCGCGGGCAAGGTGAAGTCGCTCGGCGTCGACTGCGTCGAGTCGGAGTTCACCGACGCCGACCAGGAGCTGATCGACCGGAAGT
This sequence comes from Acidothermales bacterium, assembly GCA_017354575.1. Lineage (GTDB taxonomy): Bacteria > Actinomycetota > Actinomycetes > Streptosporangiales > WHST01 > WHST01. Next base: position 6,596 of record JAFMQP010000025.1, read on the forward strand.
TCGCGGCGTACGAGCTCGACGCGCCCAGCTCGTTCCGGAAGTTCGTGTGCGGCAGGAAGCTGTGGAACTACGACAGCCTCGAGCCCAACGAGCGCAAGCTCGTCCTCTAGGAAAGGGGTGGACGTATGGCGGTAGACGAGGGACGTGCTCGCCCCATCGGGCACAGCAGCATCTTCACCCCCGAGGTCATCGACGACATCCACACGAAGTCCGAGCTCGGTCGCTACCGGATGCGCGGCTTCTCGATGTTCAAGCCGATCCCGCACTGGGACGAGCTGATGTTCCTGCCGGGGACGCTCACCCGGTTCGTCATCGAGGGTTATCGCGAGAAGTGCGAGACGAAGACCGTACTCGGCGGCCGGTTCGCGAAGAAACCGCTCGAGCTCGACATCCCCGTCTACATCACGGGGATGAGCTTCGGCGCGCTGTCGCTGGAGGCGAAGATGGCGCTCGCGAAGGGCGCGTCGATGGCCGGGACGGCGACGTGCTCCGGTGAGGGCGGCATGATCCCGCCCGAACGCGACCTGTCGACAAAGTGGTTCTACCAGGTCATCCAGAGCCGGTACGGGTTCAACCCGCACCACCTGATGCTCGCCGACGGCGTCGAGTTCTTCATCGGCCAGGGCTGCAAGGTCGGGCTCGGCGGGCACCTGATGGGCCAGAAGGTCACCGAGCAGGTTGCTGAGATGCGCTCGTTGCCCGCGGGCATCGACCAGCGCAGCCCTGCCAGGCACCCCGACTGGCTCGGCCCTGACGACCTCTCGTTGAAGATCCAGGAGATCCGCGAGGCGACCGACTACCAGGTGCCGATCCAGCTCAAGCTCGGCGCCGCACGCGTCTACGACGACGTGCGCATGGCAGCTAAGTGCGGGCCGGACACCATCTACCTCGACGGTGCCGAGGGCGGCACGGGGGCAGGCCCGCACATCGCCGCCGAGGAGACCGGAATCCCTTTGATGGCAGCGATTCCGGAGGCACGGCGCGCGCTCGAGGACGTCGGTCTCGCCGACGAGATCGACCTCGTCGTCGCGGGCGGCATCCGCAACGGCGGTGACGTCGCGAAGTGCCTGGCGCTCGGCGCGTCCGCCATCGCGATCGGGCACTCGTCGCTGATGGCGTTGAACTGCAACAAGGAGATCCCCGGTGTGACCGACTACGAGGGGACGATCGGCGTACCGGCAGGACAGTGCTACCACTGCCACACCGGCCGCTGCCCCGTGGGCATCACGACGCAGGACCCCGAGTTGCGCAAGCGACTCGTCGTCGACGAGGCAGCCGAGCGCGTCTACAACTTCCTGCACACTCTCACCCTCGAAGTGCAGATGCTCGCGCGCGCGTGCGGCAAGACGAACGTGCACAGCCTCGAGCCCGAGGACCTGTGCGCGCTCACGACCGAGGCAGCCGCGATGGCGCGCGTCCCGCTGGCCGGCACCAGCTACGTCCCCGGCGTCACCGAGGAGAACACCTTGCAGGACATCAGGAACCTGCTGGAGAAGCACGTCGCCAACGACGGCACGGGCGGTGGCCACGATGTCTGAGCAGTTCGACCTCAAGATGCGCCACCTCACCGGTGGCGTGGGCATCGACACCGAGGAGCTCACCGGCAAGACGTTCCCCTACCAGTTCGACCGCTCGCTCGTCGACGACATCGACCTCGACGCCGCGACGCCGGGCGCGGACATGAACTGGCTGGAGGACATCACGTTGATGACCGAGGACGGCGTGACCGCCGTCTTCGACCGCTACACCAACGCGTTCCTCAAGATCTACTTCGACATCCCCGAGGGGCGCGAGGACGAGTATGCGCGGAAGGTGCTCGTGAAGCACCTGCAGGAGGGCAACTCGTACGGCATCTGGCTCAAGCACCGGCACGCGAAGTACCCCCAGCCCGAGCTCGGCTCGTGGAAGGACGACTCTCCCATCGTCGGCGACAACTGGCGCCCGACGGAGCCGGAGGGGTGGGAACCACCTGTAGGCCACTGATTTCCCGCAGCGGGGGGCATCCCGAGGGGTTCGAACCATGGCGGAGCTGTCACGCCCGGCGGTCAGCGGTGGCCTGCTCACCGCACCCGACGACACCGGGCTCAAGCGCACCATCAACTGGACCGGGGGCTTCTGGATCGCCAGCGGCGTACCGGCGCTGGTCCTGTTCTCGATCGGATCGATCGCCGCGACGATCGGGACGCCTTCCGTGCTCGTCTGGACTGTGTCGGTCATCTTCGGTCTGGTGCAGAGCCTCACCTACGCCGAGGTCGCCGGCATGTACCCGCACAAGTCGGGCGGCGCGTCGGTGTACGGCGCGATGGCGTGGGCTCCGTACTCGAAGTTCGTCGCGCCGATCTCGGTGTGGTGCAACTGGTTCGCGTGGTCACCGGTGCTGGCCATCGGCGCAGGACTCGCTGCCGGTTACGTGCTGACGGCGTTGTTCCCCGCGAACGCCCTCATCAACACCTGGTCGCTCAAGCTGTTCAGCCTCGGCTTCCTCAAGGAGGGTCTCGAGGTACGGATCAACGCGCAGTTCGTCATCGCGGCGGCGTTCCTGTTGCTGGTGTTCGCGGTGCAGCACCACGGCATCCTCCGCGCTGCGCGCGTGCAGACGATCGTCGGCATCGCGGTGCTGGTGCCGTTGCTCGTCGTCGGCGTCGTGCCACTTTTCACCGGCGACGTCGTGACCCACAACTTCGCTCCGTTCGTGCCGCTGTCGGGGGCCTGGAACCTGCACGGCTGGACGTTGTTCGCCGGCGGGTTGTTCCTCGCCGCGTGGTCGGCGTACGCGTTCGAGACCGCCGTGTGTTACACGCGCGAGTTCAGGAATCCCGGCCGCGACACGGTGAAGGCGATCCTGTCCGCGGGCCTGGCCTGCCTCGTCATCTACCTCCTTGTGCCGGTGGCGTTCCAGGGCTCGCTCGGCGTCAAGCGGCTGGTGACCGACCCGATCGTGGCGGGCACCGGTGTCGCTGCCGCGATGGTCGACATGGTCGGCGGCGCGGCCGTCATCGGCAACCTGCTGACCGTCATGCTGATCCTCGCGCTGCTGCTCACCATCATGACGACGATGGCGGGCTCGTCGCGCACGCTCTACCAGGGCTCGGTCGACGGCTGGCTGCCGCGGTACCTCGGCAAGGTGAACAAGCACGGCGCTCCCGCGCGGGCGATGTGGACGGACCTGTGCTTCAACCTGATCCTGCTGTTGCTGAGCGATTACGTGTTCGTCCTCGCCGCGTCCACCGTCTGCTACATGATCTTCAACTTCCTCAACCTCAACGCGGGCTGGCTGCACCGCATCGACAACGCGCACGTCGAGCGGCCGTGGCGGGCACCGACGATCCTCCTGGCGCTCGGCGGCGTGCTCGCGTTCGTCAACGCGCTGTTGCTCGGCTGGGGCGCGAACGTGTGGGGACCCGGCGCGCTGTGGAGCGGTCTCATCTTCGCGGCGGTCGTCATTCCCGTGTTCCTGTTCCGGCACTACGTCCGAGACAAGGGCGTCTTCCCCGAGTCGATGTGGGCGCGGGCCGCCGGCGACACGTCCACCGCGATGCCGGTGAAGCGCGCCGGCATCCGCCCCTACGTCGCGCTCGGCGGCGGCGTCCTCATGGTCGTGCTCGGCCAGGTCCTCTCGCACCTGGCCGGCTGACCACGCCCGCCTCCGCAGGCTGGGGCGCGCGGGCGCGAAGGCGTATCGGGCTGCGCCGGTGGTACTCCTCGATGGCGTGGGCAAGCCAGCCGGCGGTACGCGCGACCGCGAAGACGGCCTCGCCCGCGCCCTCGACCATCCCGGCGAGCCGGGTGAGCGTCGCGAGGGCGAGGTCGACGTTCGGCTCGGGCAGCCGGCGGGCACGCGCCTCGGCGATGACGGAGTCCGCCGCGGCCAGCATCGGGTGGGCGGGCACCGCCTCGTGCAGGAGCTCGAGCAGCACCCGCCCGCGGCCGTCGCCGTTGCGGTAGACGGTGTGCCCGAGGCCCGCGATCCGCTCGCCGCGGCGCAGCCGTTCCCCGATGACGGTGGCCGCGTCGCCGCTGTCGTGCGTCGCGGCCAGCATCCGTTCGGCGGCGAAGGACGCGCCCCCGTGCAGGGGTCCGCCGAGGGCGCCGAGGCCGGCCGCGACGACGGCGTACGGGTCGGCGCGCACGGACGCGGCGACGCGGGCCGCGAGTGTCGAGGCCGCCAGCTCGTGGTCGGCGAGCAGCACAAGCGCCGCGTCGAGCGCCTTCAGCATTCCGGGTCCGGGAGGCACCGCGCACAGCCGCGGCCAGAGCCGGCTCGCCAGGCTCGGCGTGCCGTCGCGTGTCACCGGCGGCGGGCCGAGGAGCGGCAACGCCTCGACCATGCCGGCGATGAGCGCACGCCCGGTCGCCACGACGGCGGGCCCGTCGAGCTGGAAGCGCATCGGGTCGGTGGCACCCAGCGTGGCCACGACGACCTGCAGCCGGTCGAGCGGGAGCACCCGGCCCGGCAGTGCCGACTGGGCGAGCGTCGCCGTGCGGACGCGCCCGGCCTCCGCGGTCCATCCCGGGGGTTCGTCCTGTTCACCCGCCCACAGCCACTCGGCGACCTCCTCGAAGGAGGCGGTACGCGCGAGCTCGAGGGCATCGCTGCCCCGGTAGTACGGGCGGTCCTCCGCCAGCGTCGTCACCGCCGACTCGATCACGACCTCCGGCTCGGCCGTCCGGCGCCGCGGCCGGCCCTTGCGAGCCAGCTCGTCGATCTCGGCGGCGTCGAACCGGCTGCGCCGGTTGTACGAGTCACGGTGGCGGGTCAGCACCCCGCGGCTCACGTAGGCGTAGAGCGTGGCGGGCTTCACACCGAGCCGTCGCGCCGCCTCTGTCGCGTCGATCCGCTCGTTCACCAGCAGCTATGCCTCCCAGTTCGACATCTGACATTGATTTTGATCAATATTGAACAATGTCGACCTGGATGTCAATCTGAGTGGCATGGCCACGATTCATTTCCTCGACGTCACCAACCGGGACGGCGTCCAGACGGCCCGGCTGGGGCTGTCCAAGTTCGGCAAGACGATGGTGAACCTGTACCTGTCGCGGCTCGGCGTCGCGCAGTCGGAGATCGGGTTCCCGTTCCTGTTCCACGAGCTGCCCTACGTCCGCGCGCAGCTGGCGCTCGCCGAGGCCGGCGCGTTCGGCGAGCTGCGGCTGTCCGGCTGGTGCCGCGGCGTCGTCGCCGACGTGGAGCAGGCGCTGCCGCTCGGGCTGCGCCACTACAACCTGTCCATCTCGACGTCGGACTACATGATCCAGAACAAGTTCCGCGGACGGCTCGACCGCGCCGCCGTGGTCAGGGAGACGACCGCCGCAGTCCGGCTGGCCAAGGACGCCGGCGCGGAGACCGTCGGCGTCAACGCCGAGGACGGCTCACGGACCGACGACGGCTTCCTGCTCGAGTTCGCGCTCGCCGCGAAGGAGGCGGGCGCGGACCGCGTCCGCTACTGCGACACCATCGGCGGGGACACGCCGGACCGGATCAGGGAGCGGTTCGCGAAGCTGGCCGACGCGGTCGGCATGCCGGTCGAGACGCACTGCCACAACGATCTCGGCATGGCTGTCGCGAACTCCGTCCACGGCGCGCTCGGCGGGCTGGAGGCGGGACAGGACGTGTGGATCAACACGTGCGTCAACGGCATCGGCGAGCGGTCCGGCAACGCCGACCTGCTGTCCACGATCCTGGCCCTGCGGCACGGCTTCGGGCTCCCGGGAAGCGTCACCGTGGGCGACCCGATCGACCTGTCCTGGGCGCGCCGGTTCGCGCTCTGGGCGAGCTACGCCTTCGACCAGCCACTGCCCGTCAACCAGGTCGGCGTCGGACGCAACGCGTTCGCCCACGAGTCCGGGATCCACGCCGACGGCGCGCTCAAGGACCACGGCAACTACGAGCTGTACGACGAGCAGACCCTCGGCCCCTTCCCCGACGACTGGCACGACACCCGCGGCCGGGTCGTGCTGACCGGCGAGTACGGCGGCAAGGCCGGCTTCCGGCACGTCATGGACGGGCTCGGCGTCGAGGTGGCCGACGAGGACCTCTCGTTCCGGCTGGTGCAGCTGGCGGGCGCCATGACCGGACGCCCGCTCACCGACGACGAGCTTCGCCTGGTCGCGGCGTACCCGCGGGAGCTGGCGCTGCTCTTCCCCGGCCAGCTCGGCTAGCCCGGCCTGGTCGGGCCGCGTGGTGTCGTGGTGAGGAGCTCGGCGCCGTCGGTCGTGACGAGCGCGGTGTCGGACGTCGCGTGTGTGCCGATCCCCTCGTCCAGCACCCAGGACTGGACGTGGAAGGTCATGCCGGGCCGCAGCGTCATCTCGTTGCCGGGGCGGAGGCTGTCGACCCGACCGGCCATCCAGCTCGGCGGGAAGCCGATGCCGACCAGGTAGCCGCAGTGGTGGCGCTCGTAACGGCGGCTCAGGCCGGCCTCGATCGCGGCCGCCCATTCCCGGTACACCTGCTCGGCGGTGCGGCCGGGGACCAGGCCGGCGACGATCGCGTCGATGCCCGTCCGGGCGAGCTCACCGGCACGGCCGCTCTCCCGTCCCCGCGGCCGAACGGTCCGGCCGAGCGGGGCGTGGTACCGCGCGCTGGCCGCGGACAGCTCGAAGAAGAGGGTGTCGTCGGACGTGATCGGGTCCGGCGTCCAGGCGACGTGCTCCTGCCTGATCCGGTCGACCGGCCGGACCAGCGGCACGAACGCCGGGTAGTCGCTCCCCGCGGACAGCATCGCCTGCTCCATCGCGCCGACGATCTCCCCGCCCGAGCAGGTACCGGACGCCGCCTCGATGCCCGCCCGCATGCCGACGTCCGACAACGTCCCGGCATGCCGCAGCAGCTCGATCTCACGATCGGTGCGGACCGCTCGCGCGTCGCTCAGCATTCCCCCGCAGTCGACCCACGCCGGCGAGCCGAGACGCCGGTCGAGCACCTGCCACACCGCAACGGGGAACGACAGCGACGCGGGCTGGTGACCGATGCGCCGCCCGCCGAGGCCGAGCGGCCGCAGCACGTCGGCGAGCACGTCGGCGGGGTCGTCGCCGTCCCGGTAGCCGACGAACGGGCAGGCCGACTGCACCGCCGCGGTCGGCGCCTCCATCTCCCTGGCCACCAGGGTCGCGTGGTCGGTGCCGGCGTCCAGCACCAGCGCGGTGAAGACGAAGTGGCCCTGGTTGTTCAGCCCGCTGAGGTAGTACACGTCCTCGGGAGCGGTGACGACGAGCGCGTCGAGTTGCCCCTCCGCCATCGACGCGCGGACGTTCGCGCGACGCTGCTCGTACTCGGCGGCCGGGAACGTCACGGGGTCACTCCCAGACGGTGGCCTTCTCGTCGAAGTCAGGCGTGTGCGGCGGGATCACGCAGAACACGATGCCGCCGGGGTCGACCATCTGCCAGAACCGGCCGTCCTCGACCTCGCGCAGCCGCCTGGCGCCCAGCCTCTCCAGCCGCGCGACCTCGGCCTCGACGTCGTCGGTGTCGACGTCGAGGTGCACGCGCGGCTCGGTGCCCTCGCCGACCCGCTGCAGCTCGACGAGCAGCTCGCCGTCGAACCTGCCCAGCGAGCGGTACGGATAACCGGGGTCGTCGCGCTGCTCGGCCTCACGTCCCGTGGCCGCCGCCCAGAACGCCAGGCTCGCCTCGAACGACTCCGGCGGATGGTCGATGAACAGTCCGCCGATGCGACTCTTGTGCATGCCGGAGACGCTACCCGGCGAGACCGACACGAACCCCCCGCTACGGGGACGCGGTGAGGGCGCCCGTGGACTGGTCGCCCTGCGGGGCGAACTGGGTGCGGTACAGCTCCGCGTACAGTCCGCCGCGGGCGAGCAGGTCACGGTGCGTGCCGCGCTCTACGACGCGGCCCTCGTCGAGCACCAGGATGAGGTCGGCCTCACGCACGGTCGACAGCCGGTGCGCGATGACGAGCGACGTACGCCCGGCGAGCGCCGTCCGCAGCGCCCGCTGCACGAGCGCCTCCGACTCGGAGTCAAGGTGCGCGGTAGCCTCGTCGAGGACGACGATCGACGGCGCCTTCAGCAGCAGCCGCGCGATCGCGAGCCGCTGCTTCTCCCCGCCGGACAGGCGGTAGCCGCGCTCGCCCACGACGGTGTCGAGCCCGTCGGGCAGGCCGCGTGCCAGCTCCCCGATGTGCGCCTCGTCGAGCGCCTCCCACAGCTCCTCCTCGCTGGCGTCCGGCTTGGCGTACGCGAGGTTCGCGCGGACGGTGTCGTGGAACATGTGCGCGTCCTGGGTCACCACGCCGACGACGTCGCGCAGCGACTCCAGCGTGACGTCGCGGACGTCCTCGCCGCCGACCCGCACCGCGCCCTCCTGCACGTCGTACATGCGGGGCACCAGCTGCGAGATCGTCGTCTTGCCCGCGCCCGACGGCCCGACGAGCGCGACGAGCTGGCCGGGTTCGGCCCGGAACGACACGTCGAACAGCACCTGCTTCTCCTGGCGCGTGTCGAGCGTCGCGACCGACTCCAGCGACGCGAGCGAGACGTCCTTCGCCGTCGGGTAGCGGAAGCCGACGTGGTCGAACTCGACGGTGCGCGCCTGCTCCCTGGTGATCGGCCGGGCGCCGTCACCGTCGCGCACCGACGGCTCGAGGTCGAGCACCTCGAAGACCCGGTCGAACGACACCAGCGCGGTCATCACGTCCACGTTCACGTTCGAGAGCGCGGTGAGCGGACCGTACAGCCGGGTGAGGTACGCCGTCATCGCGACCACGGTGCCGACGTCGAGCACGCCGCGGACGGCCTCGACGCCGCCCCAGCCGTACACGATCGCGGTGGCAAGTGACGCCACCAGCATCAGCGCCGCGACGAACACGACGCCGTACGTCGCCTGCGTGACGCCGATGTCGCGGACCCGACCGGCGCGGCCGCGGAACGCGGTGTCCTCCTCGGCGTGCCGGCCGAACAGCTTGACGAGCATCGCGCCGGCGACGTTGAGCCGTTCGCTCAGCAGCGTGTTCATCTCGGCGTTCAGCTCGTACGACTCCCGGGTGATCGCCTGCAGCTTGGCGCCGAAGTAGCGGGCCGGGAACAGGAACAGCGGCAGCAGGACCAGCGAGACGAGGGTGATCTGCCACGACAGCACGAACATCGCCCCGAGTGTGATGGAGACGCTCAGCAGGTTGCTGACGACGTTCGCCAGCGTGCTCGTGAACGCCTGCTGGGCGCCGAGGATGTCGTTGTTGAGCCGGGAGATCAGCGCGCCGGTCTGCGTCCTGGTGAAGAACGCAATCGGCATCCGCTGGATGTGCGCGAACACCCGCGTGCGCATGTCGAAGATCAGGCCCTCGCCGATCCGCGACGAGATCCACCGCTGGACGATCGTCGTACCGGCGGACACGACCGCGATCGCGCCCACCACGAGGGCGAGCACCACGACCAGGCTCGCGTCCTTGCCCAGGATGCCCCTGTTGATGATCTCCCGGAACAACAGCGGGTTCACGGCACCGAGGACCGCGCTCACGGCCAGCACGGCGAGCAGCGCCGTCACGAGGCGCCAGTACGGCTTCGCGAAGTCCGCCATCCGCCGCACGGTCGCCCGGCTCAGCTTCTGCTTGGTCACCGAGCGGTCGCGCTGGAAGGAGCGCATACCGTGCCAGGCGCTGCCAGGCATCACCATCCGAGGTCCTCCCGATACATCGACTGCTTACATGCTTACAGACACGGGTATCAGGAGAACACGTGCTGGAACGCGAATCTTCCTACGTCGTTGGTCCTAGGGCCCGGGTCGGCTAGGACGCCGCAGCCGCGCGTCGCCGGGTGGCACCTCCCCTGCCGCGCAGCGGTACCCCCGACTCGCTCAACACCCGGTGGACGAACCCGTAGGACCGCTCGACCTCGGCCGCGATCTTCCGTATCGACTGACCCGACTCATACCTGCGCTTGAGCTCGGCTGCCATCTCGTCGCGCTCGGCACCGCTGATCCTGGCGCCCTTTCTCATGCCGGCCACGCTTCCACCTCCGCAGGAACCGGTGGTCCAGATCCCTTTCATGATCACTCCAACCACCGCGCCCTGTCACCCGGTTGATCGAAATGCGGTGTCGGATATTTCCGACCGGTCTCACGGTGTGTGACGAGGCCTGCCGGGCGGCGTCAGCTCAGCGACACGAGATCGACATAGCTGTCGTTCCAGAGGTCCTCGGCGGCGTCCGGCAGGAGCAGGACGCGTTCCGGCTGCAGCGCGTCGACCGCGCCCTCGTCGTGCGTGACGAGCACGGTCGCGCCCTCGTAGTTGCGGATCGCGCCGAGCACCTCCCCCCGGCTCGCCGGGTCGAGGTTGTTGGTGGGCTCGTCGAGCAGCAGCACGTTCGCGCTGGACACGACCAGCCGGGCAAGCGCGAGCCGGGTCTTCTCGCCGCCGGACAACGTCGCGGTCGGCTGGTCGACGGTGTCGCCGGAGAACAGGAACGAGCCCAGCACCCGGCGCACCTCGGTGGCGGCCATCGCCGGCGCGACCTCCTGCATGGCGGCGAGCACCGTGGCGGACGGGTCCAGCGTCTCGTGCTCCTGGGCGTAGTAGCCGAGCCGCAGCCCGTGCCCCGCGACCACCTCGCCGGTGTCCGGCCGCTCCAGGCCGGAGAGCAGGCGCAACAGCGTCGTCTTCCCCGCGCCGTTGAGCCCGAGGACGACGACGCGGCTGCCGCGGTCGATCGCGAGGTCGACGTCGGTGAACACTTCGAGCGACCCGTACGACTTCGACAGGCCGCGCGCGGTGAGCGGGGTCCGCCCGCACGGCGCCGGCTGCGGCAGCCGCAGCTTCGCGACCTTGTCGGCCCTGCGCACCTCCTCCAGGTCCGCGAGCATCTTGTGCGCCCGGCGTTCCATGTTCTGCGCCTGCTTCGCACGGGTCGCCTTGTAGCGCATCCGGTCGGCCTGCTCCTGCAGGCTGGCCGCCTTGCGCTCGGCGTTCGCGCGCTCCCTGTGCCGCCTGCGCTCGTCCGTCTCACGTTGCGCGAGGTACGTCGACCAGCCGACGTTGTACAGGTCGAGCACCGCGCGATTGGCGTCCAGGTGCATCACCTTGTTGACGACGTGGTCGAGCAGGCCGGCGTCATGGCTGATGACCACAAGGCCGCCGCGGGTCGACTTCAGGAAGTCGCGCAGCCAGAGGATGGAGTCGGCGTCCAGGTGGTTGGTGGGCTCGTCGAGCAGCAGCGTCTGCGCGTCGCTGAACAGGATGCGGGCCAGCTCGACGCGACGCCGCTGGCCGCCGGAGAGGGTGCCGAGCGTCTGCTCCAGCACGCGGTCTGGCAGACCGAGGCTCGCGGCCATGGACGCCGCCTCCGCCTCCGCGGCGTACCCGCCGCCCGCGACGAACTCCGCCTCCAGCCGGGCGTACCTCCGCATCGCGTCGTCACGCGCCCGCCCGCCGTCCAGCGACATCCGCTGCTCGCTCTGCCGCATCCGCCTGACGACCTCGTCGAGGCCGCGGGCGGAGAGGATGCGGTCGCGGGCGAGCTGGTCGAGGTCGCCGGTGCGGGGGTCCTGCGGCAGGTAGCCGACGCTGCCCGTGCAGGTGACGGTGCCGCCGGCAGGCAGGCCCTCGCCGGCCAGCGCCCTGGCCAGGGTGGTCTTGCCCGCGCCGTTACGT